>JASEHO010000045.1 GCA_030018505.1 bacterium | reverse complement strand
TTTGCAATGAATTCCCTTTTTACTTAGTTGTTGCTTCACCTGGCTAAATAGTTGCAACTATTTTTCGCTTTTCACTGCCTCTTGCCTATCTCCTTTATCAGTAGCGGCACTATCTCAAACAGGTCCCCGATTATCCCATAAGTGGCTATATCAAAGATAGGTGCGCTTGGATCCTTGTTTATAGCTATAATGCAATCTGATCCCCTCATTCCAGCTATGTGCTGAATAGCCCCTGATATTCCGCAGGCAATATAGAGCTTTGGAGAGACTGTCTTTCCGGTCTGGCCTACTTGATGGAGATGGGAGATCCAGTTAGAGTCAACACAGGCTCTGGAAGAACCAACAGCCCCTCCTAAAAGACTGGCCAACTCTTCTAAGAGCTTGAAGTTCTCCTGTGCCTTTAGCCCCCTTCCACCTGAGACAATAATATCCACCTCCTCAATTCCTGGTCCAGATGCAGACTCCTTTATAAAATCCAGCCTCTTTACCTTTGGTTTAATAGAAGACAGGTTTTCTATAATCTCTATAATCTTTCCTTTCCTTTGCTTGTTGGGTGGTAATGGCTTCATTACCCGAGGTCTTACTGTAGCTATCTGTGGCCTTTTCTTGCTAATAATAGCTGCCATAATATTTCCACCAAAGGCAGGTCTTATCTGAACAAGCCTCTTTTCTTCGTCTATTTTTAGCTCTGTGCAGTCAGCAGTAAGCCCTGTCCTTAATCTGGCGGCGAGCCTTGGGCCAAGAGACCTACCGATAGGTGTAGCCCCTATCAGGACAATCTCAGGTCTTCTTTCAAAGATGAGTTTTGTAAAAATCTCTGCATATGTTTCGTCTGAATAATAAGATAAGGCTGGAGAATCATAGACCAAGACTTCATCTGCACCACTCTCAATAAGAGCTTGAGCAAGCTCTTTAACCTTTTTGCCGAGAAGGACTGCCGTAAGCTTTGTCTTTAGCTCATCAGAGAGTCTTCTTCCCTCACCCAATAATTCAAGGCCAACACCTTTCAGTTTGCTCTCTGCTTGTTCAATAAAGACCCAGGTTCCAGAGAAGTTAGAGGTATCAAATTTTATCTCTTCTGTCTTTACCTTGATGGCGAGTTCTTTACATTTATCAACACAGGCGCCACAAAAGTTACACCCCTCTTTAATGAAAACCTTCTTCTCCTTTAGCTCTATCAAGCCAAAAGGACAACCCTTTGTGCATATCCCGCAACCTGTGCATAAATCTTTAATTATCTCAATCATTTTAATTATATCTATTCATTGCCTGATGTAACCCGTCTTCTATAATGGTCATAGCGGCATCCTTTGCCTTTTCGCAAGCTATGATGAGTAATTTCTTCTCCTTTTGACAAGGCTCAGAGAGGACAAAATCTTCTGCTGTCTCCTCATCTTCAGGTCTTCCTATGCCTACCCTTATTCTGGCAAAATTATTACCCAGGCAAGAGATTACGGACTGAACACCCTTATGTCCACCAGAGCCACCCTTTTCTTTTATCTTAATCTTGCCGACTGAAACATCCATATCATCATAGATTAAGACTAAGAGGTCAGGCTTGGTCTTTTCGTAAAGTGGGAGAATGGCTCTCCCAGAGTGGTTCATAAAGGTGAGGGGTTTGACCAGGAATATCTCTTTTTCCTTATCTTTTCCAACCAGAGCATCAGGGGTTTTTTTTAAGGCAATCTTTAGTTCCTTGCTCATTAGGTCAATAACCCAAAATCCTAAGTTGTGGCGTGTTTTTTCGTATTCTGGGGTAGGATTTCCAAGACCGGCAAAGAGAGTCTTCATTTAAGTTGATTCTTTTTCCTTCTTTCCTCTGCTTACCACCTCAGGCTCAGCCTCCGTACTTTCAGTTGGTGCTCCTTCTTGAGCCACCCTTGGCGGAAGAAGAGAGGCAATAAGTTTATCCTCTGGTTCCAATATCTCTATTTGGCTATCTATAGGAATATCTCTTACATAGAGGCGGTCTCCTATCTTTAATGCCTCTACATTCACCTTTATTGCCTCAGGTATATCAGCAGGAAGAGTCTTTATCCGAATTTGATGTGTCTGTTGCTCTAATACCCCACCATCTTTTGTTCCCTCTGGTGTTCCGATAAGCTCTACCTCTACCTCTACCTCTATCTTCACATCTTTAGAAACCCTCATAAAATCTATGTGAATGAGCTTATTTTTGACAGGTGAAACCTGTTTCTCTTTTATAACAACAGACTCTGGCTCACTATCTCCTGTAAGTTCAAATATATGAGCACCTTTTGCTCTATGAAGAGCTACCTCTAATTCTCGCAGAGAAAGAAGAAGATGTTCAGGCTCCTTCTTTCCACCATAGAGAACAGCTGGGATAAAACCCTCTCTTCTCTTTGCAGAAAGATACCCTTTTCCCCTATCCCCTCTTTTTTTTACCGTAATTGTTGTTTTTTCCATATTTTTACTGAAACAAAGAACTTATAGATGTCTCCTCGTTTATCCTCCTTATTGCCTCTCCAAATAGGCTGGCCACAGATAGCGCTACTATCTTTTTGCTCTCTCTTCTTAGAGGAATGGTGTTTGTGGTAACTAACATTAAAACATCCTCTGACCCTTCTAACCTCTCTATGGCATCCTTTGATAAAACAGGGTGAGTGCAGAAGACAGAGACAGATTTCGCACCCTCTCTCTTTAGAGCAGAGGCAGCCCTTAGCACCGTTCCTCCTGTGTCAATAATATCATCAAAGATTATTGCTTTTTTACCTTCTACCTCACCGATGACATGCATAACCTCTGTCAGGTTCTTCTCTGGCCTCCTTTTGTCAATGATAGCCAAAGATGCATCAAGCCTTTTGGCTACAGCCCTGGCCCTCTCTGCCCCACCTGTATCTGGCGAAACAATAACCAGGTTATCCCCTCCATTATTTTTGAAGTAGTCAACCATAATTGGAGCGGCGATAAGAGGGTCAACAGGTATATCAAAAAAACCCTGGATTTGCCCGGCATGGAGGTCCATTGTCAGGATTCTATGGCTACCAGCAGAGACTAAGAGATTGGCACAGAGCTTTGAGGCAATAGAAACCCTCGGCTCTGTCTTTCTGTCTTGTCTGGCATAACCATAGTAAGGAATCACTGCTGTAATCCTCTTAGCAGAAGACCTTGTCATCGCATCAATAATAATGAGAAGCTCCATCAAATTTTGGTTTGTTGGAGGCGATGTTGGCTGGACAATATAGACATCAGCACCTCTTACATTTTCCTTGATCTTGACATGCGTCTCCTGGTCAGCAAACTCACTGACCTCCATCTCAGAGAGGCTGATTTCAAGATAATTGGCTATCTCCTCTGCCAATTGTCTATTTGCTCTTCCTGAAAAGACCTTCAGCTTTTCCATAGAAAATGAAGTTTACCGTTTCAACCTTTCTTTCGTCAAGTTTTATCTATGCTATTTCACATCTGCAAAAAATATCTTGACACTAATTAGCTGATTATAGTAAAGTTCTAATATGGTCGCTTTAATTATAGCAATATCGGTTTTTATAATCGCTTGTCTATCAATAGTAGTGGCCGTATATTTTATACTTACCCTTCTATCAGTGAGAAGGTGTGCAGATAACCTGACTGAGTTAACTTTGGATATAAGAGAAGATTTGCCACAAATTAGAGAAAAGGCTATTAACATTATAACTAACTCTGATGAGATGGTAAAGAAAGTACATAATACATTAGAGGGCTCCAACATTAAAAACCGTATTATCAGTCCAATTGTTACAGTCTTTTCCATTGTTGCTGGAATAAAAGCAGGAACAGATGTTATACTTAAAATTTTATCAAGGAGGTGAGAGATGGAAGAGAGAGATTCAAGCCTTTCCCTTATCTTTGCCTTTATAGCTGGAGCAGCCTGTGGAGCAGTGGCAGGGATTCTTCTTGCTCCATATTCAGGTCTGGAAACAAGAAAAAAAATAGGAGAGGCAGCAGAGAAAGCAAAAGAAAAAGGAGGGGAATTGGCTCATGAGATAAGGGATAAAGTTGGGGTTGTGGTTGAAACAGGAAAGAAGAAGATTGAAGAGATACTTTCCGAGGGAAAAGAGGTTGTTGCAGAAAAGAAGTCTATGTTAACTAAGGCTATTGAAGCAGGAAAAAAGGCAGCAAAAGAAGAAAAGGAGAGGTTAGAGGCTTAAAGAGTGAAGAGTATAGTTCTCTTTCTTTGCATAATTCTTCTCTTAGGGTGTGGAAAGGCAAAGAAAAAAAGTGGTGAGGTGTCTATGTCTTTGGCTCAAAAAGCCAGAAAAGTAGAATATATGAAGAGTGCGGTTGCCTATATAGGCTCTGAAAGCTATACCTTGGCTGAGATGGATATTAAATCTGCACTTCAGATTGACCCAAATGACAAAAATCTTTACTATGCATTAGGTTATATCTATGACCAGACAGGAAAGAATAAAAAGGCTGTGGCGGCATACATTGAGGGGTTAAAGCGTGATCCAAAGAGAGACAATGAGAAGATTGGCACCCTTACTCCTCCTCTGGCTCTTGGGATGTGGTCAGGAGGAACTAAGACTTCCAGAAGTAAAAACTGATTTCTCTGGCCAGTTCTATGAAAAGACCGATCATAAATTCAAGATCAAGCTCTATGCTGAGTATAAGAAGATAAAGGAAGAGGAAGAAGCTGTTCTGTTTGCGGAAAAGGAGGGAAATATTTCCATCCTTTTTTGGAAAGAAGGCGGAGGGGCTATCAAACAATTTTATCAGACTGTCTATAAAGAGAAAGAGAGGCTTAAGGACAAGAAAGTGTTATCTGCTTTAGGGCTTACAAGAAAGCCTGAGATTTTTGAGCCTTTCAATAGGGAAAGGGCAGACTCATTTATTATTTTAACTACAGAAAGAGAGGGATTTGAAAAGGTTATAAAAGCAAGAATAGAGATATTTCCAAAGAGTGAAGATAGCCAGATTACAGTGATTGGCATTGCCAATGAGAAGGGGCTAAAAAAGGTTTGGGAGATGATAAACACAATCACAATTTTTTGACAACTGACAGAAAAATAGATATAATTAAAGCAAAAGGCAAAATGTGCCGATATATATATAAAGAGGTGGGTTAAAATGAAAAGACTAATAGTAGTTTTGGTTTTGGGCGTGTTAATGGGCGAGGTTTTTGCGGCTGACCCAGGAAAGACAGCAATGGCTTTTCTGAAAGTGGGCCAGGGCGCCAGAATAACGGCTATGGGAGAAGCCTTTGTTGGCCTGGCTGATGATGTAAATGCCTTATACTGGAACCCAGCAGGTTTGGCGAAGATAAAGGATAGGCAGGCAACCTTTATGTATCTTAGGCCATTTCAAGAAGTAGATGGGTTGTCTTATAGCCATATGGCCACAACAATTCCGAGAGGAAAGGAGGGAAGCTATGGCATCTCCCTCTCTTATTTTGGATATGGCAAGGAGGAGAAAACAGATGAAAATGCGAAAGTAATTGGAAACTGGACAGCCTTTGATAGCCTTTGCTCTATAGGTGGGGCTATGCAGATTCAGAAGAATCTTGCTGTAGGAGGAAGTGCCAAGCTCATTTATGGAGAGATAGACAAAAGCAATGCAGTAGGTCTTGCTTGTGATATCGGTTGTTTATACCTTCCAAGGATAAAGAATACAACCCTTGGTGCGGTTATTAAGAATATTGGCACAAAGGTAAGGTTTGAAAAGGATAGTGATCCCCTTCCGCTTTGTGCTAAAATAGGTTTATCCCATAAGCTTGAAAGGCTCCCTATTATCTTTGTTGCCGATGCCACCATTCCCAATGACAATAACCCATACATTGGAGCAGGTTTAGAGGCAAACCTTCAAAAGACCTTTGCTGTAAGACTTGGGGCAAGGTCTGGCCCTGCTGACGAAGGTTCTGGGCTGACAGCAGGTCTTGGCATAAACCACAGGCTTTTCTCCTTTGACTTTGCCTACCAACCAGGAGATTGCCTTGGAGACTCCTACTTTGTCTCCCTGTCAACCAAATATTGATAAAAGAGAGCAAAGTAGTTACCAAAGAATGAACCAATAGTCTCTAAAGAGGAAATAGATATGGTAGCAGGCGTTCGTAACCGCTTAAGCATCTCCATTAGGAGTGTCCGGAGATAAATCATTTCAAATTTAGCATTTCAAATTTAGCATTTCAAATTTAAGGAAAGAGAGATATATCGACTGAGATGTTATTCCAAATTTGAAATGCTAAATGCTAAATTTGCAATTTGCTAGTGAAATTTCTTATTATCCTTTCGGACACTACCTGAACGGTTACAGGTGTTCTTTTCTCCCTCCTTTTTCTAACCCTTTTAGTTTTTCAAACTTAAAATGAAAGATATCTCTCTCTTTGTTGCCTTTTTTGCTGGGGTATTGTCTTTTTTCTCGCCCTGTGTTCTGCCTATGATTCCCTTTTATATCAGCTTTATTTCAGGGTTATCCATAAATGAATTGATAGAGACAGGAGCCAAGAAAAAGGCTCTGGGAAAGGTTCTACTAAGCGCAATCTTCTTTGTGCTTGGCTTTTCTTCTGTTTTTATCTCATTGGGTGCTTCGGCTACCTATCTCAGTAGGCTTATCTTGGGTTATGAGAGGATGCTCAGGATTATCTTGGGTACAGTGGTCATTATCTTTGGACTGCACCTTTCAGGGATATTTAATATAAGGTTTCTTCAAACTGAAAAGAGATTTCATCTTGCAAAAATCCCCAAAAATCTTTTGGGTTCATTCCTTTTGGGTTTTACCTTTGCCTTTGGCTGGACACCCTGTGTTGACCCTATATTAGGCACAATCCTTAGCTTTGCTGCCACAAAAGAAAAGGTTACAGAAGGCGTTATCCTGTTGAGCTTTTATTCATTGGGGTTAGGTCTGCCGTTTATTCTAACCAGCATAGCCCTCGGCACATTCCTTTCGTATTTAGAAAAGATAAAGAGGTATTTTAGGCTCATTTCCATCATAAGCGGCATGTTCATTATTGGAATGGGGATACTACTACTCTGTTATAATTGATTGGGAAGTAAATTATGAAGCTATCTGGTTTTGCCCATAAGTTTGGTGATAATATTTCAACTGACCTGATAATCTCTGGAAGGTATTTTCATCTCAGGTCAAATCTTCCAGAATTAGCCAAGCATCTAATGGAGGATGCTTGTCCTGATTTTATAAATAGAATAAAACCCGGTGACTTTATCATAGCTGGAAAAAACTTTGGTTGTGGCTCCTCGCGTGAACATGCTCCAACTATTATAAAGATGGCTGGAATACCTGTGGTGATAGCCAAGAGCTTTGCCAGAATATTCTACAGAAACAGCATAAACTTGGGGCTTCTACCCATTGAGGTAGATACAGATGAATTGCAGGAAGGAAATAACCTTGAAATAGACCTCTTGAATGGAAGGCTCAAGAATAATGAAAGCGGCAAAGAGATAAAATTTCTTCCGCCTTCCCCTGAGATGCTGAAGATTCTCTCTGACGGTGGACTTATTGCCCATATCAAAAAGTATAGGAGAATAGAAATTTAGCAGGCAGTAAGCAAATTTTATATACCGACATAAAATAAAAGTTTGACATAAAGCAAAGAAAAGATATATACTTTATCCTTAGGATAAATAATATGGATAATGAAATCTTAAGCAAAAGACTGGATGTTGAGACAAAGACCTTCTTTTTTGACTACAAAGAAAACCCTAAGGGTAAGTTCCTGCGAATCATTGAGAAAGCAGGAGGGAAAAAGAACGCCATCGTTCTTCCAGATACAGGGTTAGAAGAGTTTATCAAGGTCTTAGAGTCAATAAAGAACAATAGATAGATGCTTTTTGTAACCACACTTGCCACTCTTCCTGGAAAGACTCTGGAAGCCTTAGAGATATTTCTAAAATATACTAAGGTTCCTGAGACCATCAGGGTAAAAGAGACTCTTGTTCTCTTTGGAAAGCCTGACCTCCTTTTGATATTTGAGGCAGAGGATGAAAGAGAAGCAGCTCAATTTGTGATTCAATTCAATGAGATTGCTTCTACTCAAACATCTCTTGCCTTTCCAGTAAAGGAGGCTTTGTAAATGCTGCTTATTTTTCTACTCTTCTTTCTGTGTAATTGGCAAAAGACAGAAGCACTTGAGCTTATAAACATCCCTACGACTAATACTCTGAAGAAAGGAGATGCTGCCCTTTTTTTTCGCATCTATGATGAGGGTGGTTTAGTTATAGATTCAAGGTTTGGATTGACACAAAGAGTGGTGGTTGGTATTCCCCTTGACCTTCAGAATGCCATCGGTGATGATAAGATGGAGACATCCCTTCCTTTGGTTCTTTCTGGAAGGATAAGAATCACGGATGGGACAAAAAGGTTTCCAAGTCTGGCTATAGGCTACCACGACCCTTATGGATACAAAAAGAGATGGCTTAATGACAAGGGAGAGCCTCGCAAAAGGATAAAGGGGATAAAGGGATTATATCTTGTTGCCAGCAAGCCAATTCTCCTTTTAGATACAAAGATAGCCTCTCACTTTGGCCTCCTGACTGATGCTGAAGATTATAAAAAAGGTGGACTGTCCTTATTTTGTGGAGCAGAAGTAGGTATTGGCTCTGGAATAGAATTTTTGACAGAGATAGAGGATATTCCATTAGATAAAGGTGAAGAAAAAAGAGAGGCGGCTCTTTGCCTTGGAATGAAATGGAACCTTGCCCCAAAACTCTCTTTAGAATTTGACCTTATTGACCTTTCCCGCAGTCCCTCGCGAATAGTCAAGATATGCTACCAAACAACCCTTTTTAAGAGTGAGAAGTGATGGGTTGATACAACTTTTTCTTTGGTTAGATTAAGGTAGTCAGGTTTGCCAAAAACCATTTTTGCTCTTTTTTTATATTGACAAGAGCAGGAATATTAAGATATAATACCAGAATGAGGAGTTTTCTGCCTGCTATTTTGAGCCTCCTTGTTATAGCCGCCTCATCTATTGAGATAAAAAGACACTTTTCGCAAGACAAGGTATTTTTATCTACAAGCAAAGAGTTTTTTCTGCCCATAATCTTCAAAGAGAATGGGTTCTATTCTGCCCAAAAGGAGAAAAAGGGGATTGTTTGGACGCAGTATGTTGTTCAGAGTGGAGATAACATTTGGTCTATTTCCAAGAGATTTAAGATTGATGCTGCGACAATCATCCAGACAAACCTTTTGAATTCCAATAAGCTGCGGATAGGAACAGCTCTAAAGATTCCAAATCAAAAAGGGATTCTCCATAAGGTGAAAAAGGGTCAAACCCTTTGGGATATTGCCAGAGCGTATCACATCTCCCTAAAAAAGATGCAGGAGGTAAATGATCTGCCTACCTCTCTGGTCAGGGCAGGAGAGACAATCTTCCTTCCAGGTGCAAAACCCCTTAAGGCTCAACTCCTTCCGACCTGGGGTAGTTCAGGCTTTATTATGCCTTGTGCTGGTCGCATCTCTTCAAGACATGGCTGGCGTGTCCATCCTATCTTTGGAAATGTAGCATTCCACAATGGCGTGGATATCTCTGCTCCCTATGGTTCTACTGTAAAAGCTGCTGCACCTGGCAGGGTTATATTTTGTGGTTGGAGAAATGGCTATGGCTGGACAGTGAACATAAGACACTCAGGTGGATATGAGACCCAGTATGCTCACCTGTCAAGAATAATTGTAAATAGCGGCGATTATGTGGAACAGGGCCAAAGGATTGCGGCTATAGGTATGTCGGGTCAGACCACAGGACCTCACCTTGATTTTGAAGTTAGAAAAAATAAAAGCATAATAAACCCCCTCTCCTGCCTCCAATGATAAAAAGAGTCCTCTCAGGAATGCGTCCCACAGGAAACCTGCACCTCGGTCATCTAAAGGGTGCATTAGAGAATTGGCAATTACTTCAAGATAAGTACGAGTGTCTCTATATGATTGCAGACTGGCATGCTTTGATGAGCGAGTATGCCTCTTCAAAAGATTTGGCTGAAAACACCTATCAAATGATTTTAGACTGGCTTGCTTGTGGAATTAACCCAGAGAAAAGCATAATCTTTTGCCAATCTAAGGTTTTCTCGCATGCTGAGCTTTATCTTCTTCTCTCTATCATCACACCGCTTGGCTGGCTTGAGAGAAACCCTACCTATAAGGAGCAGATAAAGGAGCTTCAGAACCTTGACCTTTCAACACATGGATTTCTTGGCTATCCTATCCTTCAAGCAGGGGATATACTCCTTTACAAAGCAACAATCGTTCCTATAGGTGTTGACCAACTACCACACCTTGAGTTGACCAGAGAGATTGCCAGGAGGTTCAATCATTTTTATAAAAAGACCTTTGAGCCTCCAGAAGCCCTTTTGACAGAGACATCAAAACTTCCCGGGATAGATGGCAGAAAGATGAGCAAGAGCTATAATAACGCCATTTTTATCCAAGACTCAGAAGATGCTACAGAAAAAAAGATAAGAGCAATGATAACAGACCCAGCAAGGATTCATCCAACTGATAAGGGTCATCCAGATGTTTGCAATATCTTTTCTTTTCAGGTTGCCTTTAACCTTAAGAGGGCAAAAGAGATAGAGCTTTTGTGCCAAGAAGGAAGGATTGGATGCGTTACTTGCAAGAACGAACTCTCTTCTTGCATAAATATAGCCTTGAAAGAGATACGAGAAAAGAGAAAGGTTTTAGAGCAAGACAGAAAATATCTTTCGGATATCCTGAGCGAAGGAAACAAAAAGGCAAGCAAGATTGCCGGAGAGACAATGGCTGAAATAAGGGAAAAGGTAGGCTTTTATCAGTGATTTAGGCTAGTGCTTTGTCTCTACTCAACTGATAAGCTTTAGTAGTACTGCTTTTTACTTTAAAAATTTATTTATTGTGTATAACCCCCCTCAATCCAAAAAAGAGTGGACCTCCTATAGCAATCTTTTTGTTATGAGAGGTGATATACCTATAGACATAATCTGGGATAGAGATGTTTATCTCCTGGGGTCTCTTGGCAATCTTGAATCTCCTATCAATCCCTTTTCCTTGCGAGGCTATCTCTTGTTCAAGCTCTGCCACGAAACCTACTATAAGCATTTTAAGAAATGTAGAGTCTTTCTTTGTGCCTTTTTTGTAGATATCCAATAGATTTTTAGGCATCTTGTCAGCGTCTTCAGGAAGTCCATAAATCTCCCCATCCTTTACCCATATCTTATTGAAAGCTGCATAAGAGAGTAATGGCTTTCCTTCATCCCAGTTATATATCCATATCCTTATATCCCTTCC
>JASEHO010000044.1 GCA_030018505.1 bacterium | reverse complement strand
TAAATGCTAAATTTGCAATTTGCTAGTGATCTTCTGTGCCCTCTGGTTAATCTTTGCTTCAGGTGGCTAAAGTGTTACCCATTTTATTATGGTATTGTTACTAAAAATCCCAGTCAAGATATTCCTTAAAAAGGACGCAAGAAATATAAGCTTCTGGCAGATTAATCAACTGCCCCGGGTGCAATTGCTCTTATGGCCATAATCATATTGCTTGCCAATTGATTCTGCTTTTCATCTGAAAGTATCCTTTGGCACTCCCTATAGGCATTCCTGTAGTCCTTGCTGTTGTAATAAACAGTGGCTATATTTTCCCTTGTCTTTACCTTGCTTGAGTCTATCTCTAAAACCTTCTTCCAATAAATAAGGGTATTTTTGCTGTCTTGCCTTTTATGGTAGAGAAGCCCAAGATTATAGACGGCATCAATCATTGTTGGGTCAAACCTTATCGTCTCTTCATAGTATCTTTTTGCCTCTCCAAAATTACCTTTCTGGTCAAACCCGAGAGCAAGGTTATAGTAGCATTTAGCTAAGTTAGTCAAGACCTCTTTATCTTTTGGGTCTATCTCTTTTGCCTTCTTAAAAGACTCTATGGCTTCATTATTCCTGCCCATCTCAGAGAAGAGGACGCCTTGTCTTACATAAGAGTCTTGCACCCTCGTCAAAAGCCCTTTAGACCTTTTCTGATAAGCACCAAGGTCATAGAGATTCGAACTTACTAATCTCGCAAACTCATCCTCTGGAATACTCTTGTCAAGAACCCTCTGGAAAAGCCCTTCTGGAAGCAATCTGAAGCCAGTGGTTATATCATCGGCAAAGGGTGTGTAGATAGGATACCTATTTATGTTCTTCTCTATAATCTCCCTATACTTCTGAAACCTCACATTTGCCAATTCTAAAGACGAGACCCTCTTTTCTGGCAAGCTCTTGTCAAAGATAAGACCTGGCTTTAGTTTGGTTATCTCATCCATTAACCAATGACAATGGAGGAATGTGCCGTTTATCAAGAAGAGGTCTGGTCTGACATTCTCAACATAATGGAGATACCAGAGGATGAAGCAGATATCGCCCTTGGTTAGAATAATGGCGTTTTCTGTTGGGCAGGAGAGCCATGCCATTCCTTCGTCATAAAAGTGATACTCCTTGCTTCTATTTTGACCCTTAATATTTTTGGAGAAAGGAAGAATAGGGATTAAAAGGAGAAAAGGAAAGAGAAAAAGTATCGCCTTATGTTTAATGAGAGCAAATGGAAGAGAGAGAGTTTCAGATAGCCCAACAGTCAAAATAATATATGTTGGCATATAGTAGTCCCAGACATTGGGGATGTTGTAATGAGAGCAATGGGCTGTATTTGCCAGAACAACAAGAAGGAATAAGCCAAACACATCCTTTCTCTTTAGCAAGAGCAGAAAGACACCAGCAATTGCAGGCCAGAATAAAATCCCGAATTGATTAGGAATATGAGTATTCCAATGACCCGCCAATCTCTTCAAATGGTCAAGAATAGATGATTGCTCAAAGTAATGGGCATAGCCCTTGGCTGTGAGATAATCAAGAAAACCTCCTATCCTGTCAGGGTCACCCCAGTTTACAAAAGGATGCGCAGAGGAGCGGATAGGAAGGTAAGCATAGAGAAGCAAGGGCAAGCAGAAAAGAACAATAATGCAAATTGCAAATTTAGCATTTAGCATTTTTTTGAAATGACTTTTTCCTCTGTGACCTTTGTGGCTTTTCTGTGTCTCCGTGCCTCTGTGGTTCCATAAGGTAGTTAAAATAAAGAAGATACTGGCTGGCACGACAAACGATGTCTGCATATGATGGCAGAAAGAAAGACCCAGGACGAAGGCAAACAGATAAAGATAGTTTTGAGTTTTTAGTTTTGAGTTTTGAGTTTCTTGCCATTTTAGTAAGATGAAGATGAGAAGGCTAAAGAAGAATGCATTTAAGGTGTATTTTTCAGCAAAGGTTGCCTGTTGCCAAAAGAGTCTGGAGAAGGCAAAGGATAGAGAGGCAATAAGAGCAGGAATGGCATAGTGTATAGTGGTTAGTGTATAGTGTTTAGTTTTTGGATTTTGGATTTGTTTAGGATTTAGGATTTTGGATTTCGGATTTATCTCTCCTCTGTGTCTCTGTGCCTCTGTGGTTAATTTTAAGGTGATAAGATAGACAAACATCACTGCGAAAGAGGCAGATACTGCCGAAAATATGTTCATCCTATAAGCAATATTTCCAAAGGGAATAATGCCTGTCCATAGCTTTCCAAATAAGCAATAAAGAGGGTATCCTGGTGGGTGAGATATGCCCAAAAGCCAGACTGCAGAGATCATTTCCCCTGAGTCATGGAGGTCAACAGACGGAGTAAGGGTAAGAAGATAGCAGGATAGAGCAATAAAAAAAGAGATCAAGGGCATTGTCATCATAGTAAAACCTTACCAGTTTCTTGATGCCTGCTTCCCATCAACTCGGACAGGAGGAAGCCATCAAGTTCCCCATCCATCACTGCTTTTCCGTTTCCAACTGTGAATCCTGTCCTGTGGTCTTTCACCTGGGTGTATGGCTGGAAGACATAGGATCGTATCTGACTTCCCCAAGCTATATCCTTCTTCTCGCCACCTATCTTCTCAAGCTCCTTTCTCCTTTCTTCCTCTTGCTGTTCATAGAGCCTTGAGTAAAGAACCTTTAAGGCATTCTCCTTGTTCTGGTACTGAGACCTTTCATTCTGGCAGGAGGCAACAATTCCTGTGGGAATATGAGTTATTCTGATGGCTGAATCTGTCTTATTCACATGCTGTCCGCCTGCACCTGATGACCTGAAGGTATCTATCCGAAGGTCTGCCTCATCAATCTCCACCTCAATTGGGTCTGTTATCTCAGGCATAACAAAGACAGAGGCAAAGGAGGTGTGTCGCCTTTTATTGGCATCAAAGGGTGAGATTCTGACTAACCTATGGATTCCTTTCTCTTTTTTCAGCCAGCCATAGGCATATTTTGCTATGATAAGAAAAGTAACTGACTTTATCCCAGCCACATCACCTGGGAGAAGCTCCAGCATCTGGGTCTTATAGCCCTTTCTCTCTGTCCATCTAAGATACATTCTCAGGAGCATTTGTGCCCAATCACAAGACTCTGTGCCACCTGCGCCCGGATGAATAGAGATAATGGCATTGCTCTCATCATGCTTTCCAGATAAGGCATAGGTGATGGAGAGTTCATTTGCCTTGTTCAGGAGGAGGGCTGTTTTCTGATGTAATTCCTTTAATATCTCCTCGTCCTCACCTAAGGAGAGAAGCCCTTTTATCTCATCTTTTTCAGCCTCTGCGGTAAAGTAGGAAGCACAAACCTTTTCTAAACAAGAAAGCTCAGCTACCTTCTTCTGGCTATCCTTGCTTTCCCAGAATAATGGGTCTTTGGTTTCTTTGGAAAGAGAGGATATTTTGCTCAGTTTCTCGTCAAAGAAACCCCCGTATTTCAAGCAATTTTTCCTCTATCTTCTCTATCTTTTCAATAAGCTCTTTCATTTTGAGATGAGAATAATTAAGCCCAAAATGATTCGATACCAACCAAAAACAATAAAACTATGTCGTTTAATGAAGGCCATAAATCCAGCAATTACCAACCAGGCAACTATAAAAGAGACAATAAAACCAATGCCAAAGATGATTGCATCCGCAGAACAAAGAGATGGAAGTATTTTTAATAAACTATAGAGTGTAGCGGCAAACATCGTCGGGATAGCCAGGAAAAAGGAGAATTCAGCCGCAGCCTCACGATTTAATCCCATAATTAAGCCACCCATAATTGTTGATGCTGAACGGGACATACCAGGGATAAGAGAAAAACACTGGGCAACTCCAATCCAAAATGATTTTTGCAAACCTATCTGTTCCATCACCAAGGTCTTTGGATTCTTGCAAAATCGCTCGATAATCAGGATAGCTATGCCACCAACAATTAACGCTATAGCTACAACATTAGGGGTGAATAACCTATCTTCGATGCTATCATGAAACACAAGACCCAAGAAAGCTGAAGGAATAAAGGCAATACCTATTCCCATTGTGAACCTTAAGGCAGTATCTTTAGATACGCCTTCAGGTGTTGGCTTGCCAAACAGGCTTTGGATTAGCCCTAAAATACGCTGACGAAAATAGCCCAGAACAGCAAGAATAGCCCCAAGCTGGATGAAAATCTCAAAGGCATTAGCCTTTTGGCCGGTAAATTTTAAGAAATGTCCCACAATTATCAAATGCCCAGTAGAACTAATCGGAAGAAACTCAGTAACTCCTTCAACAATACCCAAAATTACACTCACCAAAATATCGTTCATTAACGCCTCCTTTTTTCCTTTAGGGTGCTAAATGTATTATTATGAATTATCCTTTGTCAATAATTTTTTTACACTTTATTCTCATACTTCCTTGACATAAACCATTATTTTTTGATATAATCATTTAAGATTAGAAGTAAAATGCCAGGTCAATCAAAACCATCCTATGCAAAGCGGCTCAAGGCTGTCTCTAAGGTAAGTGAGGCGGTTGTCTCTAACCTTTATTTAGAAGACATCCTGCGTCTTATCACCACTCTTACGGCAGAGATAATGGATTCTAAGATATGTTCCCTATCTCTTTTAGATGAAGAAAAACAGGAGTTAGTTATCCGAGCCACCCATTTTTTGAGTGAAGAATTTTGTGAGGGATATACCCAAAAGCCCAATCTAAAGGTAGGTGAAGGGATTGCCGGACAGGTAGTTTCAAAAAATCAACCCCAGGTAATACTTGATGTAACTAAGGAAAAAGGATATAAATATAAGGAAATGGCTAAAAAAGAGGGGTTGGTTTCTATGCTCTGTGTGCCTTTATGTGTTAAAGGTAGGGTAATTGGTGTTCTCACAAGTTATACCTCTACTCCACATAAGTTCTATAAAGGCGAGATTGATGTTTTGACTACTGTGGCAAATCAAGCCGCTATAGCCATTGAAAACGCAAACCTGATAGTTAAAACCAAGATTATTCAAGAGGAATTGGAATCACGAAAGGTAGTTGAGAAGGCAAAAGGGATATTGATGAAACAACAGGATTTTTCAGAAGAAGAGGCTTATAAAAGGATCCAAAAGCAAGCTATGAATATGCGAAAGTCTATGCGAGAAATCGCTGAGGCAATTATTTTAACAAAAGAAATCGAAGGGAAATAAGTAATCGGTAATCAGGTTTATTCACAGTAGAAGAGATTATAGAATGATGAAATTAGACAAGACTATCTGGCGTAAAGCCATAACTCAGTATCAGTCGTGGAATGAATCCAAATTGATTGAGCAGATACGCACTGCTGGCAAAAAAACCCCTGCTGAGAAATGGGAGGAATATAAACAATTAATATCCCTGTGCTGGAAGCTTAAGCCGGAACCATCACTAAGGGAATATCACTACACTATGAAGGTATGGGAGATATATTATACCTCTATTGCGCGCTTTGAGGAAAAAAGGAGAGGATATGGAAAAGGACATTATGTCCTCACTCCATAAAGCTATTGGATTATTGGAGAAGCATGGTTACCAATACGCTATAATCGGTGGACTTGCTGTTTCTACCTGGGGACGAACTCGCACAACCTATGATATAGATATCAAAGTACTGGTACCACAGACCGATTATCCATCTGTCCGTGGTATTATCCGCTCTGTTTTTCCAGAGCGTGCCCGTCCACATATCCAGGAAAATCCATTAATTGTAGATACAAAGGTGGATAATGTTATTGTTGACTTTCTCCTTGCAATACCAGGTTATGAAGAGAATATTATTACCCGGGCAAAATGTTATAATATGGAAGGATTTAAGGTTTGGATCTGCTCGGCAGAGGATTTGATTATCCAAAAAACCATAGCAGGACGAGCCCAGGACTGGCAGGACATCGAAGGGATTCTGATTGAACAATATGAGCATCTTGATACTGATTACATTAAAGACTGGCTGAAGGAATTTGCAGAGGTTCTTGAACAGCCGGAGATATTGAGTCGATATCAAGATATTCAAAATAGAATAGATGAGATGAGATTATAGGAGTTTGTTATATCTTGAATGTAAAAAGCAGAATTTTATGGAAGGCTATCAATAGGATTACTGTTTAAGTTAGTAATAGGAGGTAAAAAAATGAGTATCCAAACTAAGGAAGATGTCCTAAAGTTAGTCAAAGAAAAGGATGTCAAGTTTATTCATTTGTGGTTCACAGATATTTTAGGGCAGTTAAAGAGTTTTTCTGTGACGGATGTGGAATTAGAAAATGCACTTAACCATGGAATGGGTTTTGACGGCTCATCAATCACCGGCTATCAGGATATTGAAGAGAGTGATATGATTGCTATGCCGGATGTTTCAACCTTTCAAATACTTCCCTGGATGCCAAAAGAAAAGGCTGTGGCACGAATGGTCTGTGATATATTAGAGCCTGGAGGCAAGGCTTATGAAGGAGACCCACGCTATGTCTTAAAAAAGGTATTGCAAAGAGCCAAAGATATGGGGTTTGACCATTTTTATATAGGACCTGAGCTTGAATATTTCTACCTCAATTCATCCGATTCAACCCAGGTGCTTGATAAAGGTAGTTACTTTGATTTAACTACCCTTGATGCCGGCTCAGACCTCCGGCGAGAAACAACACTTGCATTAGAATCAGTAGGTATTCATGTAGAATACAGTCATCATGAGGTAGCACACTCGCAACATGAAATAGATATGCGCTATGCAGATGCTTTGAAAATGGCAGATAATGTGGTTACATATCGGTTAGTAGTTAAAGAAATAGCCCAAAAATATGGCGTCTATGCTACATTTATGCCTAAACCAATCTTTGGACAAAATGGCAGTGGTATGCACACCCACCAATCACTCTTTAAGGGAGAAAGAAATGCCTTTTTTGACCCGCAGGATAAATATCATTTAAGTGATCTAGCCAAAAAATTTATTGCCGGCCAGTTGAAACATGCTAAAGAGATAAGTTGTCTCTTTGCCCAGTGGGTAAATTCATACAAGCGGCTTGTCCCTGGTTATGAGGCACCTGTGTATATTGCCTGGTCACAGCGAAATAGGTCAGCTTTAATCAGAATTCCTTTTTATCATCCGGGTAAGGAGCAATCTACTCGTTGTGAATTGAGATGTCCTGACCCTGCCTGCAATCCATATCTTACCTTTGCAGTTATGCTTGCTGCTGGTCTGGATGGGATTGAAAAAGGATATGAACTACCCGAACCTATGGATAAAAACCTATATCATTTGACTGATGAGGAAAGAAAAGAGGCAGGCATCGAATCCCTACCACATAGTCTTGGAGAGGCAATTGCATTGGCAGAAAATAGCGAATTAGTCAGGAAAACACTGGGAGAACATGTCTTTAGCCGATTTATTCAGTTGAAGAAATGGGAGTGGGAAGAGTATCGCATTCAGGTAACCCAGTATGAGTTAGAAAAGTTTCTGCCTATTTTATAATACGAGGTCGAAAAGATGTCTACTCGACAAGAAAAAAACTTAAAAAAAGTTGATGGAAGTTTGCTAAAGGATATTGTTAACCAGATACTCAAAATCACTCAACCTGAAAAAATCATCCTTTTTGGTTCCTATGCAAGGGATGAGGCAACCGCGGTAAGTGATATTGATATTTTGATTATTCAACATTCTGATTTACCAAGATGTAAACGCAGTATCCCTGTAAGACTTGCATTAAGAGGGTTTTTCCCATCCAAAGATATCGTGATTTACACCCCGGAAGAAGTTAAGGATTGGGAATCAGCTTCAACATCTTTTATTGCCTCGGTGTTACGAGAAGGGAGGGTTTTATATGAAAGGGAATAAGGATGTATCTATAGGCTGGATTAAAAAGGCTGAAAGTGATATTACCAACTTAACGACTATGATGGAAAGTGGAAAATCTTTAGATACTATCTGTTTTCATGCTCAACAGGCCGCAGAGAAATATCTGAAAGCGTTTTTGTGTTTCAATGGTGTGCTTTTTCCCAAAACCCATGATATTGAAGAGCTTTTAGATTTGTGTGCTACAATAGATAACCGCTTTTCAGATTTGGTAGAAGAAACTATATTCCTTACAGATTATGCTGTGGAGTTACGCTATGATTTTGAGTTTTGGCCTGAAGAAGAAGATGTATCAGCCGCCTTTGAAGCTACCAATAAGATTAAACAATTAGTGCTGTCTATTTTGCCTGAAGGGATATGCTCTAAGTGAAGATAAAATCCAAAATTCCTACAAGGAACTAAATTCATTGGAAAAAGTAGAAATAACTATTATTGGAGCCGGGGTTGTTGGGCTGGCTATTGCGGCAGAGATAGCCAACAAAGAAATATTGGTCATCGAACGGCATGAACACTTTGGAGAGGAGACCAGCAGTCGAAATAGCGAGGTTATTCATTCTGGAATCTATTATCCCAAGGGTTCATTAAAGGCTAAATTGTGTGTTGAAGGTAACCAACTCCTTTATCAGATATGCACCAGCCATCAAATCCCCTATCAAAGGGTAGGCAAGTTAATTGTCGCCTTAAATGACAAAGAGATTGAGGGGCTTGAGGAGTTGTTGGCCAGGGGAAGAGATAATGGCGTCCATAACCTTCAAATCCTCTCTCAAAAAGATGTCCAACAGATAGAGCCACATATTAATGTCTTGTCAGCCCTATGGTCTGGCTCAACAGGAATCATCGATACCCATAGTCTAATGAAATACTTTGAAAGATCAGCCAGAGCAAAGGGTGTAGATTTTGCATATGGCTGTGAGGTAGAATCCATCGAGAAGAAAACTGATGGGTATGAGGTAGGCATTCTGGATGCGGATGGAGAGAGATTCTCCTTCTTGAGCCGGATAGTAATTAATTCCGCAGGGCTTTGTGCAGATAAAGTCGCCGCCTTAGCCGGGATTGATATTGATGTGGCAGGATATCGAATACATTATTGCAAGGGTGAATATTTTAATCTTGGGGCAGATAAGCATAAACTTATCCATCACCTTATCTATCCTCCTCCTACAACCATAGGTCTTGGCATACATACTGTTTTAGACTTGCAAGGCCGAGTAAAATTAGGTCCAAACGCCTTCTATATTGATGAGATTGATTACCAGGTAGAGGAGGGACATAAAAAGGATTTTCTGGAATCTACGAGACCAATCCTTCCCTTTGTAGAAGAATCAGACATTACCCCAGATATGGCTGGCATCAGACCAAAACTTCAAGCCGAAGGAGAACCTGCCAGGGATTTTGTCATAAGTCACGAAATAGCACTGGGTTTACCGGGATTGATTAATCTTATCGGCATAGAATCCCCTGGACTGACTGCCTCTCCTGCTATCGCCAGATATGTAAAGAAAATGATTGACAGGATATAATCTTTAATGTTATTTTATTGTTCTCTAATACAAAGTGGTATTGGAGAAGCATAAAAGACAGAGGTGTCTTTCAAAAAAAGAAGGCGCCTTTTTTGTTTTTAAGGAATGCCAAAAGGAGGTAAATAATGAATTTACAACAACCAAATGCGAATGATGCTACAAGGACATCTAACCGCTCAAGGAGCGTAGTTCCATCAAGTGGTCTATGCACAAGGTGCGTAGATGGATGTCGGGGAAACTGCGAGGTATTTGTGGCCAGCTTCAGGGGCCGTGAGGTTATCTATCCAGGGCCGTTTGGAGAGATAACTGCAGGTGGAGATAAGAATTATCCTATAGATTACTCTCACCTTAATATTCAGGGTTATGCTCTGGGTGCCAAGGGTCTGTCAGCAGGTATTGCTGGAAATTCGGATACAGCTACCTTCCCATCAGTCAATACAGAGACAGAGTATGGCTGGGACAAAAAGGTTAAGATGAAAACCCCTATTTTTACCGGTGCACTTGGCTCAACTGAGATTGCCCGCAAAAACTGGGAACATTTTGCTGTAGGCGCTGCTATTTCTGGAGTTACCTTAGTCTGTGGAGAGAATGTCTGTGGGATTGACCCGGCATTAGAGCTTGATGCAAACAAGAAGGTAAAGAATGCCCCGGATATGGACAGGAGAATTGAGACCTATAAGCGTTATCATCAGGGCTATGGTGAAATATTAGTCCAGATGAATGTTGAGGATACAAGACTTGGTGTGGCTGAATATGTCCATGCCAAACACGGTTTGGAAACCATTGAATTAAAATGGGGACAGGGTGCAAAATGTATCGGTGGTGAGATCAAGGTGAAGAGTTTAGAGCGGGCACAGGAGTTGCAAAGGCGCGGATACATTGTCACCCCAGACCCATCAGACCCTATCATTCAACAGGCATTTAAGGATGGATCTATTAAGGAATTTGAGAGGCACAGCAGACTCGGGTTTATAAATGAAGAGGGATTCTATGCTGAGGTTGAGAGATTGCGAAAGATAGGCTTCAAGAGAATTACCTTAAAAACCGGTGCTTATGGTCTGCGTGAATTGGCTATGGCCATAAAATGGAGCAGTAAAGCAAAGATTGATTTACTCACCATTGATGGTGCCTCAGGTGGAACAGGAATGAGCCCATGGAGAATGATGGAAGAGTGGGGTATGCCTTCTCTCTATCTCCATGCCGCATCTTATGAGTTTTGTAAAAAATTGGCAGATAAGGGCGAGAGGGTGCCAGATATTGCCTTTGCCGGTGGCTTTTCCAGCGAAGATGGTGTTTTCAAGGCATTGGCTCTGGGTGCTCCATTTACAAAGGCAGTCTGTATGGGACGGGCACTTATGATTCCAGGTATGGTTGGCAAAAATATTGCTAAATGGATTGAGGAAGACGATTTGCCCAAAACAGTCCATGAGTTTGGCACTACACCTACCGAGATATTTGTTTGCTATGAAGAGGTAGTAAATCTCTTAGGCAAAGACGAGATGAAGAATGTCCCATTGGGTGCAATTGGAATCTACAGCTATTCCCAGAAGATAAGGGTTGGCTTGCAACAACTTATGGCAGGGGCCCGATGTTTCAATCTGGCATCAATCACTCGAAATGAGCTTATGTCATTAACCGAGGAATGTGCCAAGGTGACTGGCATCCCCTACTTGATGGATGCAGGCAGGCAAGAAGCAGAGGCTATTCTTGGGGGGTAGGGCAATAAGTTAGTCTCTTATGAAAAGGAAGAGGGCAGGCACAAAACATAGATGTGAGTGCCTGCTCTTTTTTAACAGAAGTTCACCCCAAAAAACACAAAGCAGCGTGCAATGCAGAAAACCGACGAGATGCGCAGGGTG
>JASEHO010000043.1 GCA_030018505.1 bacterium | reverse complement strand
TTTAGTTGATAGTTGATAGTTAATGGTTGATAGTTGATTCTCAACCTCTACAGTCTGCCTTCTGCTGATTGCCGGTTGTTTAGTTTCTTGAGGCTTCTCTATCTTTGTAGAGAGAAACCAGCTTATCACCAAAAAGACCAAACAGAAAACTCCTCCTACTATATTAAGCATTTTATTATTAGTTTATAGTTTATGGTCTATAGTCATAAGGATAAAACTAACTTTTCACTATTCGGTTTCTGTTTCTTTATTCTCATTGGTCGTTTCTGTGGCTACTTCTGCTTGGGTTGTAGGTGTTCCTGGAAGCTCTTTTATTGCCTCTGGACCCTTAAAGAGCACCTTGATCTGTGGACCCAAAGCCAGGACAACAGCAATGACAATGACAGCAATCAATCCAATGATCAACCCATATTCAACCATTCCTTCTCCTTTTCTCTTCATTATTTCACCTCCTTAAATAGCTATCAGCTTTGCTGACTGCTGACCGCTGAAAGCTTTTTATGTTTTTCATACGCAAGGATTATTTCTGAGACGAGTGGATGCCTGACCACATCAGACTCATCAAAATAGCAGAACTTTATGCCATTTATGGATTTTAAGACCTCCTGGATGTGAGTCAATCCTGAAATGGTATGGTTTGGCAGGTCTGTCTGGGTTATATCACCTGTGATGACAGCTTTGCTGTCAAAACCAAGCCTCGTCAAAAACATCTTCATCTGCTCACAGGTTGTGTTTTGAGCCTCATCAAGAATGATAAAGGAATCATTCAGGGTTCTTCCCCGCATATAGGCTAAGGGTGCTATCTCAATCGTGCCATCTTCAAGAAATTTATGAATCCTTTCTATTCCCATCATATCATAGAGGGCATCATAGAGTGGTCGTAAGTATGGGCTTACTTTATCCTGAAGGTCGCCTGGAAGGAAACCGAGCTTTTCTCCAGCCTCAATAGCTGGTCTTGTTAAAATTATTCTTGCTACCCTTTTTGTCAGAAGAAGGGAAAGGCCTGAGGCTACAGCCAAATATGTCTTTCCTGTGCCAGCTGGGCCAATGGCTATGGCAATGTCATAACCTCTTATTGCCTCTACATATCTTTTTTGACCCAGGGTCTTTGGCTTGACAAGCCTTCCTCTCTCAGAAACACATATTGCTTCTTCAAGTATCTTACTAAACCCCTTTTCTTTAGTGAAGAGCTTGAGATCTGTGGTTCTAATTGGGTGTCCAGCCCGTAAGATAGAAAGGAGTTCAGAAAGGAAGAGGAATGCCTTTTCTACCTCCTCCTTTTCTCCAGAAAGCAGAATCTCATTTCCTCTACTTATTAGTTTACAATGAAACTCCGCCTGGATGAGCCTCAGATTTTCGTCGTTCTTTCCTAAAAGGGCAAGGGTCTCATCATCATTAGAAAAGACAATCCTTGCCCTTTTCACTATTCCTTCAAACCCTTTGGAGCTATGGGTATCTCTTCGGCATTGGCCTTCTTCTGATAGTCAGATGACCTATAGTCTGTGGTATAGAAACCCGAACCCTTAAAGAGAAACCCTGCTCCTGGCCCAATTACCCTTTCTACCTTTGTCTTGCAGGTTGGACAAACCTCCCTTTTTTGGGCAGATATTGGTGCAAACTCCTCAAATCTTCCACATCTTTCGCAAGAGTATTCGTATGTTGGCATCTTATAAAATCAAAAATTTTTAATTTTTAATTTTAATACATATCTCCCATTCCACCTGGCATTGGAGGCATCTTCTCCTCCTTTGGAATATCAGTTATTAAGCACTCTGTGGTTAGCATCAATCCAGCAATAGAAGCGGCATTTTGCAGGGCTGTCCTTGTAACCTTGAGTGGGTCAAGGATACCTGCCTCAACAAGATTGCAGTAGCAATCTTTGTCTGCATCATAGCCAAAGGTAACTGCCTCCTCTTTCCGTATCTCAGCCACGACAATAGAGCCTTCCTGACCAGCATTTTCTACAATCTGACGGAGTGGCTCCTCTAAGGCACGGTAGATAATCTTTGCTCCAACCTTCTCATCGCCGTCTAATTTAAGTTCATTTATTGCCTTCTGGGCACGGAGTAATAGAACGCCGCCACCTGGAATGATTCCCTCTTCTACAGCAGCTCTGGTGGCATGAAGTGCATCCTCAACGCGTGCTTTTCTCTCCTTCATCTCTGTCTCTGTAGCTGCTCCAACATTGATTACAGCAACACCACCGGCTAATTTTGCCAGCCTTTCTTGGAGCTTCTCTTTGTCATAATCAGACTTTGTGTCTTCAATCTGAAGCTTTATCTGGGAGATGCGTGCCTTGATGTCAGAGGAATTTCCTGCGCCCTCAATAATAGTTGTATTCTCTTTATCAACGGTTATCCTCTTTGCTTTGCCAAGGTCATCTAAGGTTACATTCTCAATCTTTATCCCGAGTTCTTCAGCAATCAGCTTTCCACCGGCAAGAACAGCAATATCCTCAAGCATTGCCTTCCTTCTGTCTCCAAAACCAGGTGCTTTTACAGCCAACACCTTCAGGATTCCCCTTATTTTGTTGACAACTAAGGTGGCTAATGCCTCTCCCTCAACATCCTCAGCAATAATAAGAAGTGGTCTTCCAGACTGAGCTATCTTCTCAAGAAGTGGAAGCAGGTCTTTCATTGCTGAAAGCTTCTTTTCATAGATAAAGATATAAGGCTCTTCAAGTACCGCCTCCATCCTCTCTGCATCAGTAACAAAGTATGGAGAGAGATACCCCCTATCAAACTGCATCCCATCAACAACATCAAGGCTTGTGGTTATCGTTTTTGCCTCCTCTACAGTGATTACCCCATCCTTTCCAACCTTCTCCATTGCATCGGCAATTAGATTGCCAATGGTAGTATCCATATGGGCGCTAATGGTTGCCACCTGAGCCATCTGATTCTTATCTGTAACCTGCTTGGCATCCTTCTTTAGCTCCTCCACAACTGCCTCTACAGCCTTATCAATCCCTCTCTTTAAGATGATTGGGTTTGCACCTGCAGCAATGTTCTTCACACCCTCATTAAAGATACTCTGGGCAAGAACTGTGGCTGTAGTTGTGCCATCACCTGCCACATCAGAGGTCTTTGAGGCTACCTCCCTGACTAACTGGGCACCCATATTCTCAAATGGGTCCTCCAGATCTACCTCTTTAGCTACTGTAACACCATCACAAGTGATTGTAGGTGAGCCAAACTTCTTGTCTAAGATAACATTTCTTCCCTTTGGACCAAGTGTCACCTTGACTGCGTTGGCTAAAGCATTTACGCCTTTCTGCACAGACTTTCTTCCTTCATCAGAAAATTTAAGCTGTTTTGCCATAATAATCTACCTCCTCTTAGTTTTTAGCTTTGAGCTTTGAGCTTTTAGCTTTCAATGATGCCAAGGACATCATCTTCTCTCATAATCAAATGGGTTTCGCCATCTATCTTTATCTCGGTTCCACCGTATTTGGAAAAAAGGATTCTATCTCCCTTCTTTACCTCTAAGGCTAAAACCTTGCCGTCTTCTGTTCTCTTTCCAGAACCTGCGGCTACTACTACCCCCTCCTGAGGCTTCTCTTTGGCTGTATCAGGGATAATAATCCCTCCTTTTTTTGTCTCAGTTGCCTCCTCAGGCTTTACCAGAATATGATCACCTAATGGTTTTACTACCATATCTATCACCTCCTTTTAATAAACTTTCAGAGTTTAAGTATATAAAGGTATGATTTTGTATGTCAAGAAAAAAAACTATAGAAAAAAGGTTGCGTCCCCATAATTCCCAGAAGCCCATAACTGAGGCATTACGACACTTTTTGAAATCTGCTTGACAACTATCAATAATTCTCTTAAACTATATCCAAATTATATCAGGAGGTACAATAATGAAAAGATGGAGTTTGCTTTTATCTATAGTGATAACAACATCTTTATTGGCAGAGCTTGTTGTCGAGCCAAAAAGTGTAGAGGTAGGGGGAACGGTTACTGTAAAGGGAGATGGGTTTTCGCAAAAGGAGAAGGTTTTGCTCGACTTTTGCGGTGCCACAAAGACTATTGCATCGTCTGAGGCTGGGAATTTTGAGGCAATCTTGACTGTACCCATTCAGATAGGAGGACATAAGATTATCATCGCTACAGGTTCTACCTCAAAAAAGGTAGATCAAGGCACAACATTTATTAGTCCAAATGTGGAGATGAGACCAAAAGAAGGCCATGTTGGAACAAAGGTGAAGCTTATAGGAATGGCGTTTGGAGCAGGAGAGAGGATTCAGATTGGACTGGGAAAAAGAAATGTTGTAGCTATAGTCGATAATGCCAGTCCTTTGGGCACATTCTCTGCAGAGTTTGTGATAGAGGGGCAGCCAAAGGGTGAAAACCGATTATTTGCCATAGGTCACTCCACATATTTTATGGCACAAGCCACATTCTTTATGAAGACAACTACAAAGCTCTCTTCTGAAGAAGGAAAGGTTGGGTCAAGACTTCTAATATCTGGAAACGGCTTCACTCCTGGAAATACAGTAAAAATAGATTTTGGAAAGATAGAGACAATAGCTTTAGCTACAGTTGATCCTAATGGCAGCTTTCAGACTGATTTTAGCGTGCCAAGGTCATTGGGCGGAAAACAGGAGATATTGATGACCAGCAACCCAGAGCCTTCTTCCTACACAGCCTCCTTTCGGGTACTGCCAACATTTACAGGACTTTCTCCAGATAGAGGCTTTGTAGGCTCTCTGATAAATCCAGATATATCTGGTCTTGCAAGTGGTGAGAATCTTTTCATTGGCTTTGGAGATAAAAGTGATTACTCTACATTTACTGTAGGAGGGGATGGAAGTTTTGTTACAGG
Source organism: bacterium (assembly GCA_030018505.1). Lineage (GTDB taxonomy): Bacteria > UBA9089 > UBA9088 > UBA9088 > JAGUXG01 > JAGUXG01. The sequence continues at coordinate 6,412 of JASEHO010000043.1, read as the reverse complement.
ATTTCCTGTTGATACCCAACCAGGAGGATTAAAGATAATCACTATAAAAAGCACCCTATCAAAAATATTTCAAACAATGCCCTTTACGATTAAACCAAACATATATTTTGTCTCACCAGAAGAGGCTGCGCCAGGAGATATTATCCTTGCCAAAGGAAATGGGTTCAGAAAGGATGAGAAGATTAGAATAGACTTTAGGACAGAGGGAATCAAGTGGTGCACAGGGGATGATTCTGGAAGCTTTGAGATAGAATTTTGTGCCCCAGATGCAGAAGGTAACATAAGGCTTGCCGCTATAGGTTATGAATCGCGTAGTGCTGCTACTACCTACATAAATATAAAGAAAAAGGTAGAGGAAAAACCAGAAGGAGAGAAGAAAGAATGAGTAAAATTTGCGATATTTGCGGAAAGAGGCCACTTACAGGGAATAATGTTTCTCACTCAAATAAAAAGACAAAGAAGAGACAACTTCCAAATCTTCATCTTACAAAAAGACAGGTTGAAGGACGACGCATAAACCTCTGCACAAAATGCTTGAGAAAGGCATAAAGTCAGAAACAAGGGAAACAAAAAACCAATATATACTCAAAAGCAACAGCCCTTACCAAAATTTAGACAAGACTTTAAGAAAGGGAGTAGGGATTAGGGAGTAGAGAGTAGTAATAAATGAAACCTAATCCCTATTCCCTACTCTCTAATCCCTTTTAGTCTTTTGCAAATCTGATTTATTCTCGGTATAGATAGACTTAAAATATAAGGAGGTATGAAAATGAGAGTAGGAATAAATGGGTTTGGTAGAATAGGCAGGGCTGTCCTGCGGGCAGGGTCCGAGAGGGAAGGAATGGAATTGGTGGCTGTGAATGACCTTACAGAGGCAAAGGTTTCAGCTCATCTGCTGAAGTATGACTCTGTCCATGGCACATGGACTGGGTCAGTGGAGGCTGGAGAGAACAGCCTGGTTGTGAACGGAAAAGAGATAAAGGTTCTTGCCTTTCGCGACCCAAAGGAGCTTCCCTGGAAGGATTTGGGTGTAGATGTGGTTGTTGAATCCACTGGGTTATTCACTAAGAAGGAACAGGCAGAGGTTCATTTAGAGACAGGTGCAAAAAAGGTGATTATCAGTGCACCAGCCAAAGGCGATGTGGCTACAATAGTGATGGGCGTGAATGAAGAATCTTATAACCCAGCAACCCAGCATATCCTTTCTAATGCCTCCTGCACGACCAATTGCCTGGCGCCATTAGCCAAAGTCCTGCTTTCTAACTTTGGAATAGAGAGGGGGTTTATGACCACTATCCATTCATACACCAATGACCAGAGGATATTGGACTTGCCCCATAAAGATTTAAGGCGAGCCAGGGCAGCGGCTCTATCTATGATTCCTACAACCACAGGTGCGGCTAAGGCGATGAGCCTTGTCATTCCTTGTTTAGCTGGTAAGTTGGATGGGTTTAGTATGCGGGTGCCAACACCGAATGTCTCTGTAGTTGACTTTGTGGTTATAAGCCAGAAAGAAGCCACAAAAGATGAGGTGAACAATGCCTTCAAGAAGGCATCTCTTGAGGGGCCTTTAGCCAAATACTTAGAATACTGTTCGCAGCCCCTTGTCTCTTCTGACTTTAATGGAAATCCAGCATCCTCTATCTTTGATTCAGCCTTGACCATGACAAATGGAAACCTTATTAAGGTTATTGGCTGGTATGATAATGAATGGGGATATAGTTGTCGGGTGATTGACCTGATTGAGTATATAAGTAAGAAGTGAAAAGTGAAAAGTGAAAAGTCGGAAGACAGAACATAGACGATAAACGATAAACTATAAACGTAACTATTTACCCATCTAAAAGTGAAGCAACAACCAAGCAATAGAATTCATTGCAAAATTATCAATGAGCAATTAGCAATTAACTTTTGAAGAAGGGGAATAATTTTAAGATGCTAATGGTTATTGGCAAAATGAATTTAGGCAGTTTGGATTTGCTTAAATTCAATGAAATATTTTGACAAAACTGTAAAATCTGATAGAATTAATCATTATGAAAAAAAAATTAATCAAACTGAGAAAAAGGGTTAATGAGCTATTTTTCAATTATCATCTTTCAAAATCAATGATTGCTAAAAAGAAGAAGGTTTCTCGTGATTTTGTCATTAGATGGACAGGATCGCCAACACAAGACTTTACAGAAGATAATCAAGGAGCATCTCACTATCTTTGCTATCCAGAATATACCATTTATCATCTTTTAGGAGAAAGGGTCTTAGAGGCAGATTTTGTTGGAAAAAAATATATCACTGCAAGATCTGAGCCTCTAAACTTTATCGGATTCTCTTTTAAGAAAGAGCCCAGACTAAAGTTATTTCAAACGAGTCTCAGGACAAACAGCAGATAGCTTTATTGAGCAATCTAAAGGCTTCTTTTATCAGTTTGAGAAACCAGATCTTGTGAAGGTAGACAATTGCTTAGCGGCAATTGGTAGTGCCTCTGGTAAAAGAAATATCTCTAAAACAATGGCCTTTCTTTTGGAAAACCAGGTTATTCCTATCTTTGCTGTTCCAAGAAAACCCTGGTCTCAGGCTTCTATCGAAGGAAATAATTCTGTCTTTGCCAGAAAGTTTTGGAATAAAATTCAGTTCAACTCATTAGATGAAGTTGATGAAAAGTTAGAGTGGTTTAATCTTTCATCCCAAAGGTATGCTGGCTATCAATCTCCAAAGAAAGAGCAAGAAACAAAGAAAGAATTCATCCCTAAAATCTATTTCGAAAGACTTGTAAAAGAAGATAAAGAACAGACCCAAAAAGAAGCATTTATTGACATCCTAAACGAGACAATATCTCTTCCAGAGTCTTATATCAATTACTTTGTCTTGGCTGAATGGAAACTTAAAGAAGAAACCCTTTATATCCATTTTGAGAAAGAGCAGAAACCTGAAACAATCAAAGAAATATCTTTTAAAATAAATTCAATATCAAAGGAGAAATTAGAGAAATTATTCTAAAAGTGACTGTCGACTTTCATATTGCATATAACCGCTAATTGCTAATTTTACATTGAACTTTACTCGGTTACTTCAGATGAGTAAAGTGTTACAATCACTTCAACAGGTATCATTAAAGCATACTCCTCATTCCTCTTTAAGCTCTCTTTTTAGAAGAGATTTTACTGCAGAAGAGGGATTTTTTCCTTCAAAGAGAATATAATAGACCTCATCTGTAATTGGGGTTTCTATCTGCCGCTGGCTTGCTAAATGAAATATAGCCTGGGTTGTTCTAAAGCCTTCTACAACCATCTTTACTTCTGCTAAAGCTGTTTCAATATCCTTTCCTTTTCCTATCAGCTCTCCAAACCTTCTATTTCTGCTATGCTTTGAGGTCATTGTCACCATCAAATCTCCTACCCCGGCCAGCCCAAAGAATGTAGTCTTCTCTCCACCCAAAGCTATGCCAATCCTGGCCATTTCCATTATCCCACGACAGAACAAAGCCGCCCTTGTATTATCTCCAAATCCTAACCCATCAGATATTCCTCCAGCAATGGCAATAATATTTTTTAGGGCGCCCCCAAGCTCTACCCCAACTATATCAGGGTTTGTATAGACCCGAAAGAAAGAAGAAGAGAATAGCCTTTGGACAAACTGCATATCCTTCTCATCTTTGCTTGCGGAAACAACAGCAGTTGGAATTCCTCTGGCAACCTCTTCGGCATGGGATGGTCCAGATAAAGCCACAACCCTTCTTTCAGGAAGCAAAGAGCAGATCACCTCTGATGGTCTCATAAAGGTCTTTTCTTCTATTCCCTTGGAACAGGAGACAATAATTGCATCTTTTTTCAAAAATCCCTGTATCTTAGAAACTGTAGGTCTTATTGTCCAAGATGGAAGGGCTGAGACAATAATGCCAGCCTCTGTCAGGCGGTCTATCTCAGAGGTTATCTCTATTTTACTTGGAATCGTTATTCCAGGTAGGGATATTGGGTTCTCCCTTGTTATTCTTGTTCTCTCTGCCAAATCCAGATTTATCTCCCAGACAACAACCTCTTCTTTTTCTACAAGAAGACAAGCCAAAGCCAATCCCCAGGAACCACCACCCAAAACACCAATCTTCATCTCTTGCTTAAAAAGATAAATGCCAATTCTAAATATAGATCAGTCCTTCCAAAATTGACATGATTAAACTATCAACATAGCATCGCCGTAGCTGGCAAATCTATAGCCTTTAGCCTTTGCTTCTTCATAGAGCCATTTTAGCCTGAGAAGTCCGACAAAGGCTGAGGTCATAATGAATGGAGAGGATGCTGGCAAATGAAAGTTTGTCAGGAAGCAATCTGTCCATTTGAATCTATATCCGGGTGTGATGAAGATGTCTGTCCAGAAAGAACCCTCTTCTATCTTTTCTTGTGACTCCAAACACCTGACGACAGATGTGCCGCAGGCAACAAGATTCTTCTTATTCTTTATTGCGATTGCTACCTCTTTTTCTATCTGGCAATATTCCTTGTCCATCTTTCCATCCTTTGGTTTCTGGAATGTTCCATGTCCAATATGGAGGGTAATAAACCCAATCTCTATGCCCTTTGCTGAAAGTTCAGAAAGAAGTCCTTTGGTAAAATGTAGGCCAGCTGTAGGCGCGGCTATAGAGCCGAGTCTTTTGGCATATACGGTCTGATAAAATTCCTTGTCTTTTGCATCTCCTTTTCGCTTAATATACGGAGGAAGAGGGGAGAACCCTATCTCCTTTATCTGCTCATAGAAGTTGCCGCTATACTTAAATTTTGCCATCAAAGGGTAAGAAGAGACAATCTCACAAGACAATCTTCCAAAGTCAAATTTTGCACCTACCTTTGCTCTTTTTCTTGGCTTGGCTAATATCTCCCAAACATCCTTCTCTATCTCCTGGAGAAGAAGAAGCTCTATTTCTCCAATCAACCTGGCAGGAATTACCTTTGTGTTATTTAAGATGAGGAGGTCAGAGTTAGAAAAGAGATTCTTTATATCAGAAAAAATAAGGTGCGTAATCTCTTCTTTCTTGCTATTAAAAAGGAGCAGTTTGCATTTATCTCTATCAGGAAGAGGCTCCTGGGCGATAAAGTCTTTTGGAAGGTCATAAATAAACTCAGAAAGGTTCATCATAATTTTTATTCCCTATTTTTTGTAAAGGCTGTTTTAGTTACGAAAGCTCCTCTTTCAGTTTATCAATTAGAAGATTGAGGTTCCCTTCCATAATAGCATCCAATCTATAAAGGGTGAGTCCTATCCTGTGGTCAGTCACCCTGTTCTCCTTAAAGTTGTATGTCCGTATCTTCTCAGACCTATCCCCTGTCTTTACTTGCTCTCTTCTCTCTGCCGCCCTTTTTTCTTCTTCTTCTTGTTTCTTCTTCTCATACAACCTTGCCTTCAGCACCCTCATAGCTGTCTCTTTATTCTGTCCCTGGGACCTCTCGTTCTGGCAAGAGACAACAAGGCCTGTGGGAATATGGGTAATGCGGATAGCAGATTCTGTTTTATTCACATGTTGTCCACCTGCACCCGAAGAACGAAAGGTGTCAACCCTAATATCCTCCTGTCGTATCTCTATCTCCTCAAGGGTAGCTGGTTCAAACAAGACAGCTACAGTTACAGCAGATGTATGAACCCTTCCGCTTGCCTCAGTTACAGGCACCCTTTGAACACGATGGACACCCAATTCAAACTTCAGCTTCTGATAGACACCAATACCTTTTATGCTGAAGATTATCTCCTTAAAACCCCCTATCCCTGTAGGGTTTGCATTTATTAACTCTTGCTTAAATCCATTCTCTAAGCAATATTTTGAATACATCCTGAATAGGTCAGCCACAAATAAACCAGACTCCTCTCCACCTGTCCCTGCCCGTATCTCCATAATTAAAGATTCCAGGTCTTCTTTTTCTGTGAAAAGCCCTTGTATCTCGTTTTCCAGTCTCTCTTTCTTTTTGGAAAGAGCAGAAAGCTCCTCCAGGATACCCTTATTCTCTGGCTCTTCCTCTATCAGCCCTTTCCACTCAGCTATCTCTACATTCATCTTTTTATAAAGGTTCCATGGCTCAACATAAGGCTTCAGATCACTCAATCTCTTTCCTTCTGCCTGACAAAGAGCTGGATTAGAAACTGTGGCAGGCTCAGATAGCCTTTCCATTATCTGATTATATTCAATATCCATCTCCAATAATCTTTTCTCTATCCTTTCTTCCATACCTAAATAATATAAGCTCGGCAATCTCCATTGTCAATATTTTTAGCCACTATTGTTACAGTAAATAGAAATGTCCTATAAAGAGGGGAATGTCTTTGAAGGAGAGTCGGAAGAGTGTCTCTCCTTTTTCCTTTTTAAGAAAGACATTCTGGCTTTGGTGCAAAAAATGTAACGGTTGATACAAACTCTTTATATGCTCCATCT
>JASEHO010000042.1 GCA_030018505.1 bacterium | reverse complement strand
CACTCTTTGGCTGAGACTGTCCAACTTAGGATATAGCTCAGAAGCTTAATTCTAATAGCTCATCACTTTTCAAAAGAGATGGAGTATATAAAGAGTTTGTATCAACCGTTACATTTTTTGCACCAAAGCCAAATTAAATTATTCTTCTTTTCCATTGTTAATTGCTAATTGCTCATTGATAATTTTGCAATGAATTCCCTTTTTACCTGGTCTGCTTTGCCTGGCTAAATAGTTACGATAACCAAGAGTAAGTGGGTATAATAATTTATTTCCTTCCCTTTTCCTTCTTTATCCCTAACTTTCCATCAAGATTCTTCTTTAGGTCATACAACTTCTCTTCGCTCTCTCTCAAGAACTCTGACATCTTTCTTTCAAAAGAATCCCTTCTTTCTGGACTTCCCAAAGAGGACCTCTTTACTTGAGCCAAGCCTTCTCCCTCTATATCCTTTATTGAAAGATTAAGATTGCCCTTTTTGTCCTTTGAGATTATCTTCACTACTACAGCATCATTCATCTGAAGATAGTCTCCCACATTCTTGACAAACCCTTCCATAATCTTTGAGATATGGATAAGACCCCGATTGCCATCAGAAAACTGGACAAATGCCCCAAAATTTGTGATACCTATTACCTTTCCTTCTGCTATTTCTCCTATTTCAGGCATAAATCAACCTTCCTCCTTGAATTAGTGTATAGTTAAGAGTATAGAGTTAAGAGTTATGAGTGTAGAGTTTAGAGTTAATTTAATCCTTAGACTTAACACTATACACTCACCACTATACACTTTTCACTTTTTGATTATACACTCAACACTAATAAACTCGTAACTCTTAACTTAGCATGCTTTCAGCGAGCTCTGTCTTCTCTGGAACCTCAATTCTGTGATCTATAAGGACATTCTCCTGTAAGATTGAGCTTTCGTTGATAACAGCAAACCCCCCCACTGTATTTTTTCCTTTTAAGATGACATTATTTTTAAGAATAGCGCCAGAACCTATAATTCCTTCCTTAATCTCTACATTCTTTCCAATAGAGACACCATAAAGCAAAACACTTCTCTCAATCCTTGCTCCCTCTTCTATTTTGCAATTGTCGTTGATAGATACGGGTCCTTTTAGCCTTGCATTCTTTTGGATTTGGACATTATTGCCAACCACAACAGGAGGAATAAGCTCTGCATTCTCAGAAATATATGTGTTTTTTCCAACAAATATTCCAGATCTTGTCTCCTGTCCTGGCACAGGAAGGTTCACCCTTTTCATAAGGATATCTATCTGAGCTTGAATATAGATATTAAGGCTACCTATATCGTTCCAGTAGCCATCACAATAGTAGCCATAAAAAGGGAGCTTTTTCTCTAAAAGCAGAGGAAAGAGCTGATGCCCAAAGTCATATTCTATATCATTTGGAATAAGATCAAAAAGCTTTCTTTCAAAAGCATATATTCCTGTATTGACAAGATTGCTCTTTGCCTCCTCTTTCTTTGGTTTTTCTTGAAACTGTTTAATATTGCCTATCTCATTTGTAACTACTACTCCATATTGGGATGGGTCAGAGACAGGAGAAAGGGCTATCGTAGCCAGCGAATTTTTACTCTGATGAAATTCAATCAGCTCAGAGAGGTTGATACTGGTAATCCCATCTCCACTTACAATGATAGTTGTCTCGTTATCAAAGAACCATGATGCCTTTTTTACCCCACCTGCTGTTCCAAGAAGGCTCTCCTCTTCAGAATAAGCAATCTTTGCTCCAAACCTTCTTCCATCTCCAAAATAATCCTTCACATAATCCTTCATCCAATAGAGATTGATAATAATATTGCGAATTTCAAAAGCTACAAGGCTTTGAATCACCCTTTCCATTACAGGAATATTAGCTACTGGTATCATACACTTGGGAATATCTTTAGTGATAGGATATAACCTTGTTCCTAAACCTGCGGCCATAATCATTGCTCTCATAATAGTGTAGTATGTTACGGCTAAAAGTTGCTTTTGTCAATAATTATTTGTAAAATATAGTGGTGATAATTGGAATAACAGGTTCATTCGGCTCTGGAAAAACAACAGTAGCCAGGGTATTTGAAAAACTTGGGGCAGATGTGATTGATGCTGACTCTATTGGGCATAGGGTGATAGAGGAGGATGAAATAAAGAGTGCTTTAATAAAGGAGTTTGGAGAGGAGATAGTAGAAGGCAGAAGAATTAACAGAAAGACTTTAGCCAATATTGTCTTTTCTGATAAAACAAAGGTTTTGCGACTCAATCAGATTACCCATCCTAAGATTTTGAAAGAGATAGGTTCAGAGATAAAGAGCAGACAGAAGGAACTGATAGTTGTTGTCGCACCATTTTTAATAGAGGCAGGAATGTTGAAGATGGTTGATGTGGCTATCTTGATTACAACAGAGAGGAAGAAGATTACTGAAAGGTTAAAAGAAAAGGGATGGGATGAAGAAGATATAAAAAGAAGGATGAAATTCCATCCAGAAGACAGAGAGAGGATAGAAAGGGTCCAGTTTATTATTGATAATAATGGCAGATTGACTGAGATAGGGGCTCAGGTGAAGAGGGTTTTGGATGAGATTCAAAATATTTGATCACACAGCAGATATTGGCATTATTGGCTTTGGAAAGACAGAGGAGGAGGCATTTGCTAACACTGCCTTTGGTATGTTCTCTATCCTGGCAGACCTTGAGGATGTGAAGAAGGACGAAAAGATAGAGATTGCAGTTTCTGGAGCAGATAAAGAGGAGCTTTTAGTGAATATGCTCTCTGAACTCCTTTACTGGCAGACAACAAAGGGGTATATCTTTTCTGAATTCTTTGTGGAATTTTTTGGTAGTTGCGTTAAAGTATTGTGTCTTGGAGAGAAGATAAGCCAACATCACAAACTTAAAGCAGAGATAAAGACTGTCACCTACCACTTTATTAAGATAGAGAAGAAAGAAGATGGATGGGAGACAAGGGTGATATTTGATGTATAGTTTATGTATGGAGGAGAAGAATGAAGATAGGAATAATCGGGGCAGGAAGGGTTGGGGTAGCATCAGCCTTTGCTATTGCTACATCAAAGGTAGCAGAAGAGATTTTGCTGATTGATCTCAATAAAGAGCTGGCAGAAGGAGAGGCAGAGGATATAGCTCAAGGGATGGATATTACAAAAACCCTGGCCAGGGTTGGAGACTACCCAGAGCTTGCTGATAAAGGGCTAATTATTGTTACAGCAGGCCTGCGGAGAAAGCCAGAGGAGAGCAGGCTTGACCTTATAAAGAAGAACGCCTGCCTAATGGAGGAGATTGTTGGCAAGATTGTGGCATACAACAAGCACTGCCTAATATTTGTCGTTACAAATCCAGTAGATGTTCTCACATATTCCAGCCTCAAGCTGTCTGGTTTTCCAGCCAATAAGGTCTTTGGCTTAGGGACATATTTAGATACTGTAAGGCTCAGGTCTTTTCTAATAAGGGAGGGTTTAAACCCTGAGGCAATGGTGATTGGTGAACACGGAGATTCAATGGTCTTCTTGGGTGATATTCCTGTCCAAATAGCAGAGAGGACAAGAAAAGCTGGAGCAGAAATGATAAAGAAGAAGGGAGGGGCTGGCTGGGCTGTTGGTCTGGCTGTAGCTGATGTGGTCAAGGCTATTGCCAAAAATGAAAAAAAGATATTCCCCTTAACCTCTTTAATAAATAACTGGAATGGACTTTCTTGCGTTTGTATAAGCGTTCCAGTAGAGGTTGGAAGCAGTGGAATAATCTCCTATCCTGAAATTAGCCTCACAGAAGAAGAGAAGGAAAGGTTCTTACGCTCATATGATGTAATTAAAGAAACGACCCTATGCTTGTAAAAGAGGCTCTATACAGGGCAAGAAAAGAGCTTCAGCAAATAGGAATTGAGAGTTTCTGGCTTGATGGCGACCTTCTTCTGGCTCACCTTTTAAGTATTGACCGAACAGCCCTTTATATCAATCTTAATGAAAGGTTGTCTTCTGCTATCCAAAGCCAATTTTTTGAGCTTATCAAAAGAAGGATGGCTAAAGAGCCTGTTGCGTATCTTGTGGGAGAGAAAGAGTTTATGGGGCTTTCCTTCAAGGTTACAACAGATGTTTTAATTCCAAGACCTGAGACAGAAATATTAGTAGAGACAGGAATATCTTTAGCTTCTAATATGGATAGACCGATCATCATAGATGTGGGAACAGGTTCTGGAGCAATAGCCATATCTTTAGCAAAATACTTAAAGAATCAACCACAGCTCTTCGCGATAGATATATCCTATCCTGCGCTGCGACAAGCAAAACTGAATGCAAGTAGATTGAAAGCAAAGGTCTTCTTTCTCTGCTCGGATATGCTCTCTGGATTAAGAAGCAAGGCTGACCTTATTATCTCTAATCCTCCTTATGTAGAAAGAGATAGTCTTCCTCCGCATGAACCACAGATAGCCCTTGATGGAGGAATTGATGGGCTTTCCTTTTATCCAAGGATATTTTCCCTGGTACATCTTTTGCTTAAAAAACAAGGCTTCTTGGCAATAGAAATGGGTGCGGGTCAATCTAAGGCTATTTCAGAAATAGCCAAAAGGCAAGGCTTTAGCCAGATAAACACTAGGGAAGACCTGGCAGGGATAGAAAGGGTATTAGTGGCAATAAATGATTGAATTGGTACATATGTTGTGGATTGTAAGTTTATGAGGAAAGAGGACGCAACCCTTTTTTATTTATCTTACCGTTCTACCCTTCCTCTGCTCTTGGTCAACCTGGTGGTCAGGCGATCCAAACTACTTTCTAGGTAAGCAACAAAAGTTTCGTCACCACAACGGCAGACCTTTCTGAGTGTTTCGCCTCAAAATATCTATATCTTCATCTTCTGACCGCTCTGATTCTCTAATCCATGTCGCCCAATTTTCTATTATCCCTGCTGGCGGGAAATCCAATGCCAGAACATTCTCTTTTCTCTTTCCACAATGTGCGGCAGCACTTATAATCTTCAACTATCTTTGCTCGGATAGGATTCCGTTCTACATACCGTACCGCAAACCATAAATATCTTTCATTTGGAATATTCCTGAAGCCATTCAAGATACTTTTTACGGTCTCAGTCTTCAAAAAATATATCCTCTCTGCGGTTACCCCTTTGAGTTATATGATAGGGGAGACTTTCAATTACTGCTCTTGTTATCCGTAGCATAGCATAATTATATAACATCAGATCGTAATGTCAGAAAAAAAGGTTGCGTCCCCTTTCTTTAAACAAGAGCGAACCATCCCTTTTTCACTTTTAGTTTTTCACTTTCCACTTGTTATCTTTCCTTTTTTGTAGCTTCGTAAAAATGCATCCGCACAGGTCTTATCAAACTGAACTGCCGAAAATTTTTCTATCTCTAAAAGGGCTACCTTTGTCTCTAATCCTTTGCGATACGGACGGTCAGATGTCATCGCATCAAAGGTGTCGCAGACAGCGATTATCCTTGCTGAAAGCGGAATCTTTTCTCCAGCTAAACCTGCTGGATACCCTTTGCCATCATACCTTTCGTGGTGATGACGAATCCCTGGTGAAACAGTAATGAGCTGTTTTAGATGAGAGACAATATCCGCACCTATTCCTGGATGAGTCTTTATCACCGAAAACTCATCCTCTGTAAGTCTGGCAGTCTTTCTCAGAATCTTCTCATCAACCCCTATCTTGCCAATATCGTGCAGGAGTGCGGCCAGCTTTATCTCCTTTATTTCATCTTTTGGAAGCTCAAGCTCCTCTGCCACAGCCACACTATACTCCATCACCCGTTGAGAATGACCGTGTGTATATGGGTCCTTGGCATCTATGGTGGCAACAAGTGTTGAGATGGTGGAGAAGAATAGCTCCTCTAAATCTTTATATAAAGAGGCATTCTCAAGGGCAATTGCCATTTGTGAGCCAATAGTAGAGAATAGCTCTATATCGTCCTGGGAGACCTCTTTTCCTCCAATCGGATTTATGGCCTGAGCCACACCTATAAGCCTATCCTTTACCTTGAGTGGAACGCAGATGATGGACTTGGTTATAAACCCTGACTTTTTGTCCGCAGTCTTAAAGAATCTTTCGTCCTTATTGACATCTTTTATATAGAGCTTCTCTCCAGTCTCAGCCACCCAGCCAGCAATTCCCTTACCTACAGGAATCCGTATCTCCTTTATAGCTTCACCCTTCTTTCCAAGGGCTACCTGAAAGACAAGCTCATTCTTCTCTTTGTCTAACAAGAGTAGGGATGAAGCCTCAACCCTCATCACCTGCTTGACTAACCTCATAGACAGGTCAAGGACATTATCAAGGCTAATGGTAGAGTTGACTGTCTTTGAGACCTCAGAGAGGACAGTCTTCTCAGACATCTTTCTGACTAATGCAGAGAATAGATTGGCATTCTCTATAACAATGGCTATCTGGTTGTTTATTGAAACAAGAAGGTCTTCATCTTCTTTAGTAAAACACCTTTTCTCTAAGGTGTTTATTAACTCAACCACACCAATTACCCTCTTCCTTAAAACAAGGGGAGCGGCGAGGATGTTATAAGGAAGATACCCAATCTTTTCAGCTATCTCCGACTTAAACCTTTTATCTTTCTTTGGATGAGGGGCAATGACAGACTGATTATTCTCTGCCACCCAACCGGCTATCCCCTCTCCAACCTTTATATCAAACTTCTTTACTTCATCAGCTTTTTCTCCTTTGGCTATCTTAAAGGTAAGTTTTTCACCGCTCTTATCCAAAAGCAGGATACTGCCAGCATCTGTCTTCATCAGTTTGAGGATAGAATCCATAATCAAGGAGAGAACCTCATCAACATCTAAGTCAAGGCCGACTAAGTCGCTTATCTCCTGAAGCACCTCAGCCTTTAAGGAGACCTTTTCTAAGGAATTATAAAGGAGTTTTACCCTTTCTTCTCTTTCTCTGGTCCTCTTTTGAACCTTAGAAAGGTCTTCTTCTAAACTCACAGCTATCTTTCTTATCGCCTTTATCTCTCGAGAGAATATGGTCTTTGGCTTGGTCATAGTTTTAAGTATACTCTAATCCTAAAAATTTCTCAATAATTTCTTTTATGGAGCAGCAATTCTAATTATGGAGTGCATTTTGGAGTGCATTTTGGAGTGCATTGACCATGTCAATGCAAGCATCATCACGGATGATGCACTCCAAAAGATTAGGATATGGTTTGCTGTTGACAGCTTCTTTTAATTAAGGCTGCCATAATGAGAATTGCTGTTTATGGAGTAGAGAGCTTAAGGGATAGAGCAGAAGAGACCCCTGGTTCAGCCATAGTGATTCCATAGATTGAGCTACCAGCCTCAACTGTCCTTTTATTATGAGTAATGATGAGAAATTGAGTATCCTTTGAGAGGCTGGAAAGCAAAGATAAAAACCTTTGGACATTAGATTCGTCAAGAGAAGAATCAACCTCATCTAAAAAGCAAAAAGGCGCAGGTCGAACATAAAATAAGGCAAACAATAAGCAGAGAGCAACAAGCGACCTCTCCCCAGAAGATAATAGGTGTATATCTCGGCTTCTTTTGCCTTTCGGCTGAACATATATCTCAATTCCTCCATCCTGCAAGACCAAATCTGCTTGTCCACCAGAAAAGATATCAAGGAAAATTCTGGCGAAATTCTCTTTTATCTTAACAAAGGTTTCAGCAAACCTCTCCTTCCCATTCTTTTCAAGCTCTTTTATCAATTGATGAAGGTCAGCCTTAGCCTTATTCACATCCTCAAGCTCTTCTTCATACTGACTAAACCTCTCCTTTATCTTCTCATACTCATGAATGGCCAGAAGGTTCACCTCTCCTATTTTTTCAAGCCTCTCCTCCTCTTCTTTGAGCTTCTTCTCATCCACCTCCATTAAGGCCTCTTGCTTCACCTCCTCTCCATAATCTTCAAGAAACAAAGAGATCCTTGTTTGGCAAGAAACCATCTCAAGGTCTATATTAGAGAGGAGATCCCTCTCTTTTTCTATAATCCGCATCCCTTCACTCCTCTCTGCTTCCATTCTAATTATAGCCTTCTCACAGGTCTCGCAGTCCTGGCTCAATCTTTCTCTTTCTTCTTCTGTCTCCTTGTCTTGCAATACAAGAATAGCAGTCTTTAGCCCCTCAAGCTCTTTATAAAGAAGCCATCTGGCCTTTGTTGTCTTCTCTTCTTCGGCTATATCCTCACTCTGTTCTAAAGAGATCCTTTCCATCTCTTTCTGTCGTATTGATATAAAATTTGCCAAATCCTTCTCCCTGGAAAGAAACCTTTGTATCTCTGCCTTACACCTTCTGATATTCTCTGATGCCTCTCTCATATTAACGGCTACCTTTTCATAATCCTCTCTTATCTTTTGAAGTATCTCCTTTTGTTCCTCTGTCTCCTTCTTCTTTTCTGTCTCATTCTGGATAAGCGCTATCAACTCCTTCTCTATCTCTTCTTCCCTTGCTTCAATCTGCTTTATCTCAGCCTTTATAGATATGCTCCTCTCAGTGAGCTTTTCCTCCTCTATCTTTTCCTTACGGAAACTTACCTCTAAATTTTGAAAATCCTCTATCTTGCCTCTTAATTCTCTCTCTGCAACCTGAATCTCTTTCAGAATTTTATAAACCAAAGGTTCTTTCTCCTTCTTTTCTAAGATAAGTTCAGCCCTTCTCTTTTTATTAGAAGATAATGCCTCTTCCAGTTCCTTCCGCAAAATTTTTGCCACAAGATACCCCCTTTCTCTTGTGCCTGCCTCAATAATAAATTCATCTATCACCTCACCTTCATAGGTGACGCACCTCCAACCCTCTTTGGCGTATTTAATCCCTGCTTGAAGAGAAGCAACAACAAGAATATTAGAGAGAAGGGATGAGACTGTCTTTATCTCTGTTTTGGTAAGATCAGATAACCTTCCAATCACACCCTCTCCTTTTGGTAATGGCCTTACAGAAACCTCGCCCTGGCCAGAAAGCAGAAAGGCTGTTCTTTCTAACCCTTTCTCTTTTATAGTAGTAAGCATCTCATCCAACTCTTCTTTATTCTTGACCAATATAGCTGTAATCCGTCTGCCAAGCACAGACTCTAAAGCCACAGCCAGTCTCTTTTCCACATCTATAGCGTCGGCTAAGAGAAAGATAGGGTTTTTTTGGAGGGCTGAAGGAATTTTATGCGGATCCTTTGCCAGAGCAGAGAGCTTAAAGGAATTCTGCTCCTCTTCTCTCATCAGCCTTTCTATCTCATCGGAAAGGTTCTTTGTCTTTAAGATAAGCTCTGCCTCCTTCTTCTTTAATGAATCTACATCTTTCTTCTTCTCCTCAATCTCTTCTTTCTTCTTTTCTAAGGAGCTATCTTTTGATAAAGAAAGGCTCTTTAATCTTTCCTCTGCCTGCGATAAATCCTTCTTTAGCCTCTCTTTTATGTGGGAAAAGGTGGCTGCCTCACCCCTTAGCCTTCCAATAGCGTTTGAGACCTCAATCCTTTGATTTTCAGAGTCAATAAGCTCTATCTTTGCCTCCTCTTCCTTCTTTCCTATCACCCTTCTTTCCTCAGTAAGCACCAATAAACCCTGCTCAGCCTGCTTCACCTCCTCTTCATGAACCTTTATCTGGGAAAGAGCCTCTTTATTCTCGCTCTTCATCTTATCAATCTCTTGGGTTATCTCCTGTGCCCTGAGCCCTGCCTCCTCAGCCCTTTTCTTCTTCTCTGCCCCTAATTTTTCAAGATAGATACACCTCTCCTCACATCTGGCAAGCTCCTCTCTCTTTGTTGATTGCTCTTTTTTTATCAAGATACGGGCTTCTCGCTCTTCAGAAAGCATTCTTTGCTTCTCCTTTAGGCTCTCTTTCTCTTCCTTTAAGAATCCCTCTAACTTTACTAACTGTCCTTTCTTTAATCCCTCTTCTTTCTTTAAGTGTGAATACCTTTCCTTCTTTTGCTTCAATTCATTCATCAAGCCTTGATATTTCTTCTGAGCCATGCTTAATTTTAGCAAACTCAACCTTTCTTTCTCTTTTTTATATCTTTCAGCCTTCTTTGCCTGAGTTTTAAGGGATTGTGTTTGAGAGCCAATCTCTATAAGAATATCCTTTAGCCTCAGAATATTCTCATCGGTCTTTCTTAAATTAGCAAGCGAGTCGGCAATTTTTACCTTAAAGCCTGAGATTCCAGCCGCCTCTTCAAAGAGATTGAACCTCTCCTCAGGCTTACGAAGGATGGCGTCTATCTTTGTCTGCTCAAGGACAGAGTAGCCACCTACACCCAGCCCAGTATCCAGGAAAAGCGAGGTTACATCCTTGAGCCTGCATTTTCTGCCGTTGATAAGGTATTCGCTCTCTCCAGAGCCAAAGAGCCTTCTGGTTATCTTGACAGAGTCAAACTCAATGGGAAGGTGTTCGTCCTTGTTGTCGAGGGTGATACTGACCTCAGCTAAGCCAGAAGACCTCTTCTTCTCTGTTCCAGCAAAGATAAGGTCGGACATAGCCTTGCACCTAAGGTTTCCTGGGGTTTGCTCTCCTAAGACCCATCTTATGGCATCAGAGATGTTGCTCTTTCCGCATCCATTTGGACCGATAAAGACAGTTGCTCCCCCATCAAAGACAAACTTTGTTTTTAGGAAGGACTTAAAACCGGTAAGCTCAAGCTCTGTAAGAAACATCCCCTTGATTATACTCAAATTCCCTTCTTTCTGTCTATTTTTTTAAAAGGTGAAACTCTTTTTCATCTTTTCCATCATCTTATTACCCCAATCTTGCCTGTTGCCGGCTTCTGTTTTTGATTATTGGTGATTAGGTAGATATAGACACCTGAGGCAATGTTTTCTTTAAGAATATCCCAAGGTTGTAGAGATAGGGTTACATTTATTTCATTTACTAATTCTCCAGCAATGTTGTATATCTTAATTGTTGAGCCCTGGCTTATATTTGTAAAGTAAATGTATCTTCCATCCTTTTCTTTCTTCCAGGGATTTGGATAGGCATAGGCATTGTTGTTATCTTTTGTAAATGGTATTGTTGTTGGTGTCCCTCCTAAGGTGAAGGTGGAGAAATGGGGAGGATGTGCAAAGACAAAGTTCTCTGTGCCATTAACATTAGTGGATAGTGGTGTCCATGTTCCATTATCCCATTGATAGATAATAAGGTTTTGTTCATTTATATTTGTGCCATCAACAATGTCATTGTTATCATTATCAAAATAAGAAAGTCTGACTGTTACTGAGCCTTTTAGCGTACCTGTTTGGGTGGCAAATTCTTCTCCTTTATCATTCCTTAGTTCTATGTTATAGACAATCCCTGCAAAGCTAATTCCAGAAGGAAGATTATTTGGTTGTTAGCTAACGATACGTTGTATAGCAATCCCTTTTGTTTCTTTTAAGTATTCTGTG
>JASEHO010000041.1 GCA_030018505.1 bacterium | reverse complement strand
TGATCACTGGATCCCTTGAACCCTTTGTTTATGCTAAAATGAGCTAAACACATACAAAGAAAGATTCTAATATGAATATCTTGTGGCTTGGAATTCCAATAGGTCTGGCTATGGCGGCCTTCTTCTCAGGGGCTGAGATAGGCATGCTTTCAATAAATAGAATCAGGGTGAGGCATCTGGCAGAAACAGGTGTGCCTTGGGCTATCGCCTGTCATCGGATCCTCACTAAGGAGATACACCGCTTTGTGGCGGCTATGCTTATTGCTGTGAATCTTGGGATTATCACTGCCTCCTGCCTTGTCACCTCTATCTTTGGAAAAAGCCTCTTGATTACGGAAATAGGACTCTCTTTATTTATTCTTCTTTTCTGTGAGATCATCCCAAAGACTGTCTTTAGAAGGTTTTCAAGCCATCTTATTCATTTATTCTTTTGGCAGATAAATTTAGCTTATAGGATTATCTTTCCTTTCACCTATCTTGTCTCTTTCCTCAAGCCAATGAGGGAGAAGATAACCCGTGGAGAGATTGAGCTTTTGGTAAAAGAGGCAGAGAAAGAGGGGGTGCTTTCTGAGACTGAAGAGGATATGGTGGTAAATGTCCTTGGGCTTTCGAAGCGGAGGGTCTCTGAGATAATGACAACAAGGACAGAAATGATAACCGTTTCTTGCGAGACAAATTTAGAGAAGGTGATTGAAACAGTGGAAAGAAGCGGATTCTCGAGGCTACCTATCTATGATGAAGGCTTAGATGACATTATCGGGATTCTTCATACAAAGGATATTCTGAATTTTTGGGAGAAGGAAAAGGAGCTTCCTGCCATAGAGTTTATGAAGCTTGCCCATTTTATCCCTGAGCAGGCAAAAATAGACGATTGTTTGGCTGACTTCAGAAGGAATAGGGTCCATATTGGCATTGTGGTTGATGAGTATGGTGGCACCTCTGGGTTAGTAACATTAGAAGACCTTTTAGAGGAGATAGTCGGCGAGATTGAAGATGAGTTTGATGTAGAGGATATACTTGTCCAAAACCCTTCGGATGGATTATACTTGATTGATGGCTTTGCTGATATAGATTTACTTAGTGAAGAATTTGGGATTGAACTGCCAAAGGGCGAGTGGACGACCATTTCTGGGTTTATTTTAGATAGGTTGGGAAGGATTCCGAAAGAAGGAGAGAAAATAGAGACAGAGAATCTCTGCTTGACTATAGAGAAGTGCGATAAGAAGAGAATATATAAAGTCAGGTGCTCTGAAATCAAAGGTCAGGAAAAGCAAAAAAGATGATTAAAATATTAGTTTGCAAAGACAAAAGGGTAGAGGAGGGTAAATATGAAGACCTTGCTCTTTATAAAAAGGAGGCAGACCTTCTCTGGTTAGATATTGAAGCGGCAAAAGAGGAGGATCTGGCTATATTAGACGAGGTCTTTTCTTTCCATGACCTGGCGATTGAAGACTGTATCTTTCCGAGCCAGCCGAAGATTGATGAATTTTCTGACCACCTTTTTATTGTCATTTATAGCCTCTTAAATTCTGAAAGAGAGATAATTACAGAGGAGCTAAATATGTTTGTTGGTCAAAACTATGTGGTAACTGTCCATGAGAAGCCAGTGCCTGTTCTTGCCAACATAGCCAAAAAGTTCTCCTCAGAAGATGGGTCTTTTATTAAAACCCCAGACTTTCTTCTCCATGCTATCGTTGATAGGGCTATTGATGGATTCTTTCTTTTAGTAAGCAAGATAGATTTAGAGATAGATAGAATAGAGGAGGCTGCTCTTGAAAAGCCTGACCAGGAGGTGATAAGTCGGCTTTTTGAAATAAAAAAGAAGATAATTGCCTTAAGAAGAATCCTTACGCCTCAGCAAAGGGTGATAAAGTATATCGCCAAGAAAGAATCTTCAATTATTAAAGAAGAGATGATTCCATACTTTGATGATATTTTGGACCATATAGAGCAGATGAATATCAGCCTTGAGACTTACAGGGATGCTACTACAGATATCCTCCAATGGCTAAATAGCTATCTTGAGGTTCATCTTCAAAATGTCTCAAACCAGATGTCGCAGGTTATGAAGGTGCTGACTGTCGTTGCCACTATCTTTATGTCTCTGACCTTTATTACCGGTTACTATGGAATGAATCTGGCACTTCCAGAGTTCAAATGGGGGATTGGAGGCGTTCTCTTTGCTATAGCCCTAATGGCATCTATCACCCTTGGACTCCTTATTTATTTTAGAAAAAAAAGGTGGATATAATGAAAAAAGAAAAACTTATACTTATAAGCCTGCTGGGGTTTTTGTTTATCTCAGTAGTCTCTGGGATCTGGCTCATTGTGAACCAGCAAAGAGAGAAAGACTATAGTAAAATTTTTGAAGAGGGAGTAGCTGTGGTCAATATCTATGGGGCAATAGAGGTTGCTTCTGTTGATTTCTATGGCACAGACTACATTATAAAGAGGCTCAAAAGAATCTCGGGCGATAAGAGGATAAAGGCTGTTGTCCTCAGAATAAACAGCCCTGGTGGCTCTGTGGCTGCCTCTCAGGAGGTATATAGGGAGATTCTAAGCCTTAAGAAGAAGGGCAAGAAGGTCGTTGTCTCAATTGGAGATGTAGCAGCTTCTGGAGGGTACTATATTGCCTGTGCTGCAGATAAGATTTTAGCCAATGATGGTAGTATAACCGGAAGTATAGGCGTTATCTTTAGCCTTCCAAACTTAGAGGGTCTGATGACCAAGACAGGCGTAAAATTTATTACCATAAAGAGTGGTAAGCACAAGGATATAGGCTCTATGATGAGAGGAATGACTGAGGAGGAGAGAAAGATAATTCAAGGCTTGATAGACGATGCCTTTAGCCAGTTCTTGAATGTTGTCCTCTCTTCAGGAAGACTAAAAGCTAATGATACAGAAACTTTGGCAGATGGAAGGGTATTTACAGGAAAGAAGGCAAAGGAACTTGGTCTGGTTGATGGAATTGGTGGATTATATGAGGCTGTAGCTTTGGCAGGAAGGTTGGCTGGGATTAAGGGCGAGCCAAAGATAATGGATGAAAGGCCGTCTTTTGAGAGGATATTAGAGAGATTTTCTGAGATAACCACCAATATTAAACCACAGAATAAGATAGAAGATATTGGTCCTAAATTAGAATACAGGTGGAAACCTGGAATGTTTTAAGGTAACTGTTTAGCCAGGCAAAGCAAACCAGGTAAAAAAGGGAATTCAATCAATGTAAAATTATCAATTAGCAATTATCAATTAACATTTGAGAAGAAGAGTAATTTTGAATTGATAGTTTAGGATTGTTTAGTTTTGCATTTTACATTGAATTTTTCCCTCACCGATAGAGAGATTATTACTCAAGATGAGTAAAGTGTTATGTTTTAAGTAAGCGTTCAGTAAGAGCTGAATGCTAATAGCTAAAAAAATGCCTGAAAAGATTGGAGATATGTTGGTCAAAAATGGGATACTTAGTCAGGCTCAGTTGATGAGAGCCTTGAGGGAGCAGAAGAAGTCACCAGGTGAGAGGCTTGGTCATACCTTAGTCAGGCTTGGGTATATCAGTAGGAAGGGGATGGTGGAATTCTTAAATACTCAAAAGGTGGTAAATAAGAAAAAATCCTGGATAGAGAAACTTCTGGCATCATTTAGATGATAAAAAAGGAGAGGTTAGGGGAGGTTCTTCTTCGAGACAGAGCAATAACCCAAGAGCAATTAGATAAAGCCCTTTCTATTCAAAGTGAACAGAAGAAAAGGCTGGGCAAGGTTCTCATTGAATTAAAGATCCTTACAGAAGAGGGTTTGTGTTCGGCGCTCTCAAGACAACTAAACATCCCCAAAGTGGATTTAACCAAGATACAGCTTTCGGTCTTTCCTAAGGTGTTAACCCCAATCATTTTAAGGAAAGCCGTCCTTCCTTTAGTCAAGAAAGAGGATACAATCGTTATGGCGATGGTTGACCCACTTGATGTGATTGTCATAGATGATATTGCTCGGCTCACAAAGTGTAAGATTCGACCAGTGCTTATCACAGAATCCCAGATGTCAGTGGCAATCAAGAGATACCAGCAGAGAGAATTAGAAGAAGAGGTTAAAAGAAAAGGGGATGAACAGGCAAAGAGATTTGCTGAGGAGATAGGAAAGGAGAGGCAGACACCCTTTAAGATAGACTCCTCAGTATTTCTTCAAGCTACGAAGAGCCTTCTTTCTCAAAACCAGACAATAAATGACAACATTGTCGAGAGGCTTTTATTGGAGAGTAAGATAATCACTAAGGAAAATTTAGAGTTTACAAAGAGCAGGATGAGACAGAAAGAGAGAATTGGAGATGCCTTAGTCAGGCTCAATATCCAAACAAAGGCAGGGATTCTCTCATCCATTTCTAAGGCTTTATTTTCGTGAAAGGTTTTTAATTTAGGAGGTAAATATGGCTGAACAAGAGAGCAAAAAAAGGTTTCTCTTTGAGGTATCCTGGGAGGTGTGCAATAAGGTAGGTGGAATCTATACGGTTATCCAGAGCAAGCTCCCTGAAGCTACCAAAGAGTTTTCAGAAAACTATATCCTTATTGGACCACTCTTAGATACCAACCCAGGGTTCATTGAGGAGACAGGTATAGGGCTGGTAAATCTGAAAGCCAAGCTAAAAATGGCTGGGATAACAGCAAAGATTGGTGTCTGGAATGTAGAGACAAAGCCACGGGTTATCCTGGTTCATTATAAGGATGGGCTTGACCAGAACAAGCTCCTCTTTCAACTATGGGAGGATTTTGGCATAGACTCAATGAGTGGTGGCTGGGACTATATGGAGCCTGTTTTATTCTCCACAACTGCTGCCAAGGCGATAGAGGCTCTCAATAGCCTTTATTCTGAGACAGATATGATTGCCCAGTTCCATGAATGGATGACAGGTGCAGGCTTGCTTTATCTAAAGAAGAAGTGCCCGCATATTGCCACTATATTCACCACCCACGCCACAGTATTAGGCAGGTCTATGGCTGGAAACGGTGTTGACATCTATAAGATTCTCTCTATCCTCAATACCGACTCAGAGGCAACAAGATATAATGTCTCTGCCAAGCACTCTATTGAGACAATAACAGCCAGAGAGGCAGACTGTTTTACTACAGTAAGCAAGATAACTGCTATTGAGGCCAAGCATATGCTGAACCAGGAGGTACATACTATCCTGCCCAATGGATTTCCAGTTAAGGCTATTTCCAGTTACTCAGAAAACCCAGAGTATTTTAAGAAGAGCAGAGAAAGGCTCTTGGAATTCTCCTCCCAGTTTCTAAGTAAAGAGATAAAAGGCGAAGAGACGCTTATTGTCTCCACCTCAGGCAGGTATGAGTTTCATAACAAGGGCATTGACCTTCTCTTAGAGGCATTAGCTGAATTGAAGAGATGCCCTGAGCAATTAAGCAAGAACCTCCTCTGTTATCTCTTTGTCACTGGAGGTTCACCTTACACCCAGCACCAGATAGAAAGGCATTATGGCATAGCCACCCATCAGCTTTGGGACCCAAACAATGACCCAATCCTCAATAGTTGCAGAAAACACAATCTTCTCAACAGCCCGGATGACAGGATAAACATCATCTTCGTGCCTGTTTATCTTAATGGACAGGATGGTGTCCTGAATATGGAGTATTATGAGGCCTTATCTGGTTGCGACCTGACAGTCTATCCGAGCTTCTATGAGCCCTGGGGATACACCGGCTTAGAATCAATTGCCTATTCTGTGCCGACCCTTACGACAGATGCCGCTGGGTTTGGACAATGGGTGAACTCTATTGAGGGAAAGTATGGAGCGGTAAAGGTGCTTTCAGTGCTTGAAAAAGAGTTTGCTTCCTCTATGAATGAACTGAAGAATTTCCTTCTATATTTTTCAGCCCTAAAGAACGAGGATAGGGAGAAGATGCGAGGCTCTGTTAGAGCAATGGCTTTATCTGCTGAGTGGGAGGTCTTTTTCAAGAACTATTTAGAGGCGTTTAATATTGCCCTAACAAACTGCGAAAAGAGACTAATAGAAAAGGAGAAAGTAATACCTGGCGAGGTATATAAGGGTGCGGACAGCCCTGTGCCGAGATTTAGACAATTCTCTATAAAATCCTCTATCCCTCAAAATATAGAGAGGCTTAGGGATCTTTCTTATAACCTCTGGTGGGCATGGAATCCGGATGCTTATGAGCTCTTCAGCAGGCTTGACCCTATCCTTTATGAAAGGATGGGCAATAATCCAGTGGCTTTCTTAGAGACAGTGAGCCCAAAGAGACTGGAAGAAGCCTCTGAAAATGAAGACTATCTCCATCTCTATGAGAGCGTTATGAAGAGGTTTGATAAGTACTGCGCCAGCAAGAAGCCTCTCTTAAAAAGCATAGAGGGAATATCTTCTGAGAGGCCCGTAGCTTACTTCTCTATGGAGTATGGCTTGCATGAGTGTATGCCGCTCTATGCTGGGGGTCTGGGTATGCTCTCTGGCGACCATATAAAATCAGCCTCTGATCTAAATATTCCCCTTGTGGCTATTGGCTTGCTCTATAAACAGGGTTATTTTAAGCAGGGAATCTCAAAAGAGGGTAACCAAAAGGTAGAGTATTTTCATAATGACTTTTTTAGGATGCCTCTTTCAGAGGTTACTAAAAATAGAGAGAGGATGATTATAGCCATTGATTTTCCAGGAAGGATTGTTCACGCTCAGGTCTGGAAGGTGCAGGTAGGAAGGACACCCATCTATCTTCTTGACACAGATATTGGAGAAAATAGCCTGTCTGATAGGGAGATTACTGGAAAGCTCTATAGTGGAGAACGGCACTTCAGAATAGAGCAGGAGATAGTCTTAGGTATTGGTGGCATCAGGCTTCTTGAGGAGATGAATATAAGTCCATCTGTGTATCATATCAACGAGGGACACTCTGCCTTTTTGGTGATTGAACGGCTGATTAACTTGATGAGGTATAACAACTTAGAGCTGGACACAGCTAAGGAGGTGGTCAAGGCAAGCACAATCTTTACCACCCATACCCCTGTTCCAGCAGGGATTGAGACCTTTGAGCCCCAGCTGATAGAGAACTATTTCAAGCACTATGTTGAGACAAACGGCTTATCATGGAAAGAGTTTTGGGAGCTTGGCAGAAAGGATGTCACAGAGAAGGCTCCTTATGAAATGGCTGTTCTTGCCCTCAAGAATTCCTCAAGGAGAAACGGCGTAAGCAGGTTACATGGAGTAGTTTCACAAAGGATGTGGCATGATCTCTGGAAAGGGCTTCTCTTAGAGGAGGTGCCTATCAGTTATATCACTAATGGTGTTCATGCCGCTACCTGGCTAACCATAGAGATGAAGAATCTCCTTAGCAAATATTGTGGCATAGAGCTTGATGAGGCTTTGATGAGAAAAGATATCTGGGAGAAGGTTCAGGAGATCCCTGATGAGGTGCTCTGGCAGACGCATTTAGCGGCCAAGAATAAGCTCTTTGTCCATATTAGAGAAAGGATAGCCGAGAATTGGACAAGGGAGGGTGAAAGCCCTGAGCTACTTGAGGAGTTTTTGAGAAACCTATCCCCTAATTCACTTACGCTTGGATTTGCCAGGAGGTGTGCCACATACAAGAGATCAACGCTCTTTTTGAAGGATATGAATAGAATAAAGAGACTGATTTTGAATAAGAGGCATCCAATTCAGTTTGTTGTGGCTGGAAAGGCTCACCCTAAGGATGAAATGGCATTTGGTCTGATTAAAGAGATAGCCAATCTTGGAAAACAGCCTGATCTCTTAGGGAAAATAATCTTTTTAGAAGATTATGACATAAAGCTTGCCAGAAGAATGGTCTCTGGCGTGGATGTCTGGCTGAACAATTCAAGGAGACCGCTTGAAGCCTGCGGAACAAGTGGCCAGAAGGCTGGAATGAATGGGATTATCCACTTAAGTTCCCTTGATGGCTGGTGGGATGAGGCTTTTGATGGAAAGAATGGCTGGGCAATAGGTGGAAGAAGAGAGTATAAGAATGCTGAGACTCAGGATTTAGCAGATAGCGACTCCCTTTATGACATCCTGGAAGAGGAGATTATCCCGGAGTATTATGCCAGGAATGAAATTGGTATTCCTGAGAGATGGATAAAGAGGATGAAGGATGCTATTATCTCCGTCATTTCAGAGTTCAACACCCATAGAATGGTCAGGGATTATACAGAAAAGATGTATATTCCGGTAGCTAAGAGGTATTTTAGCTTAATGGCTGAAGGCTTCAAAAAGGTTCAGGAGATTGCTGATTGGAAGAGGTCTATCACCGCAAGGTTCTCCAGCGTCCATATCAACAGTATAACCATAGACCGTGGTGAGAAATTGAATGTAGGAGATGAGATAACCCTTCGCCTTGAAATAAACAGGGGCAGGGTTTCCAAAGAGGAGCTTTCTGCCCAAATAGCAGTGATTGAGGATAAAAAAGAAGAGGTGATAGGCTATACAGGACCCCCAAAGGGGCTTTATACCGAAGATATTCAATATATTCCGATGGATTTAGATGCAGAGGACGACACGACCATCAAATATAAAGGAAGATACAAGGCAACTAAGTCAGGCAAGTTCAACTATGGCATAAGGATTACACCCTTTCATCCAGATGTGGATGACACGGCTGACCTGGGGCTTGTCTATTGGGGGTAAGAAAGAGTGAAGTGCTTTTGAAGGAAAAAGGAGCACCAGAGCACTAATAACTAAGTAACTATTTACCCATTTGAAGTGAAGCAACAACTAGGCAAAAAGGGAATTCATTGCAAAATTATCAATGAGCAATTATCAATTAGCAATGAAGAAGAGGAATAATCTTAAAATGCTAATTGCTAATTTTACATTTTACATTGAATTTTACTCGGTTACTTCAGATGAGTAAAGTGTTACATAACTAATAACTAATAACTGTCTTCTCTGATGACTGGCAACTGGTGCACTTTGGATAAGAATTGCAAAATTGCTAAAGTCTAATCTATAATTATTTACTATGAGAGATAGATATTTATTTGTTTTGATTGGGCTTTTAAGTCTTTCTCTTTTTAGCTTCTTTTTTCAACTTTTCTTTTTGAAAAAAGAGGCAAAGTCCGATGAATCCATTCTAACTATCAAACAAGAGAAGGTAATTTCTCAAAAATTAGAAGAGGTTTCAAAAGGCGCAGAAACACAAAATGAGATAACAGGACTCTTAGAAGAGATAAAGAAGAAAGAGGCTGAGATAAAAAACCTTTCTGGTGAGATAGCTAACTTAAAGGATCTGACAGAAAAAAATGCTCTCTTAAAAAACAGAGAGGGACAAGATAGAAGTTTTTTAGAAATAAAGAGGCGAGAGGTAAAGCAGAGAGATGAGATAGAGCAAAAGTCTTTAGAGATACAGAGATTACAAGCAGAGATTGATAGAATAAGCAAAGAGAAAGAAAAGGTTGTCTTCCTCCAAAGCGAAAAAGGGGTATCCTCAGAAGATTATGAGAAGATACAGAAAGAAAGAGATGAATATCTTGAGAGAACCAATAAGGCAAAGAGAGAGTTTGAAAAAAATAAGACTGAGATAGAGAAGCTAAAGAAGGAGATGGATGCAGATAAAATTGCTGTCTCTCAGCTAAAGAGTCAATTGCAAGCCAAAAATGAGGAAAAGAAAACAAGCTCACCAAAAGATATAGCTGATGATGAGAACAGAGAAAAAGCCCTTCAAGAAAAAATTCTTGCTCTCCAATCTGAAATTTCTGTGCTCACTCAAAAGAATTTGGAGTTTTCAGTAGGAACAGATAGGCTTCTATCCGAAAAGAGAATATTGGATGAGGAGAGGATATTGGCAAAAGAGAAAAAAGAGAGTTTGCTTACTGGCAATAAGGAGCTTGCTTCTCAAGCAATTAAAGAGACAGAAGGTATGTTTTCTGCATTATCTGATGAGGAAAGAAAGGAACCAGAGGAGATGCTTCTTTTGGCAAAAAGTGCATATTCAAAAGGGAATTATAATGAGGCTTTTGAGCAGGCAGCAAAATCTGCCCAGAAATTATACTATACGAAGGTGAGCAAAGAGGAGAGGGAAAAGGTTAGAAAAGCAGGGTTAGCCGGGACATTATTAAATATTTTACTGCTTTGGAGATGATCGCTTTCGTAGCCGTTATTTTCATATATAAGTCAACTTTGGAATGGCAACGATAGAGGGATTAAATTCTCAAAAGACTAATAATAAATGAAAAAGGTTGTTCATATAATTGCTCGCCTTAATGTGGGTGGTCCGGCTATCTATACCACCATCCTTTCAAGTGGCTTAAATAAAGAAAAATTCAGTACAGCCCTGATTTATGGAGCAGAGGGAGAAAGCGAAGGGAGTATGGCTCAGGAGGCAGAAAAAAGGGGAATAGACCTTATCTTCCTTCCAGAGCTTGGCAGGGAGCTCCATCCGCTAAGGGACATGATCACCTTTCTCAAGCTCTTTTGGATAATCCGAAAAATTAAGCCAGATATAGTCCATACCCATACAGCCAAAGCAGGGGCTATCGGCAGGTTGGTTGGCTGGTTAGCTGGTGTTCCTGTTATCATCCATACCTTCCATGGACATGTCCTTCACTCCTATTTTAGCCCAGCAAAGACAAAGCTCTTTATCTTGATAGAAAGATTGCTTGCCAGAATAACAGACAGGATAATTGTGCTCACTTCCTCTCAAAAAAGGGAGATATTGGAATTTGGTATAGGAAAAGAGAATAAATTTTCTGTCATCCCTTTGGGTCTTGAGCTTGATAAATTCTATGATATAGAAGGAAAGAGGGGAATTTTACGAAAGGAGCTTGGCTTATCTTCCAAGACACCCCTTATTGGCATTGTTGCCCGGCTTGTTCCAATAAAAGACCATAAGACATTTTTCCTCTCTGCCCAGCTTCTCCTTAAGAAAATTCCAGAGACTAAGTTTATTATCGTTGGAGATGGACCAGAAAGAGGAGATTTAGAGAGACTTGCAGAAGAACTAAAGATAAAGGACAGTCTCTTTCTCCCTGGCTTTAGAGAAGACCTTGATCTTATCTATGCCGACCTATCCCTTCTTGTTCTTTCCTCCCTAAATGAAGGGCTTCCTACGGCAATCATTGAGGCTCAAGCCTCAGGAAAGCCTGTTGTCTCAACCAATGTTGGTGGTGTCTCTGAACTCATAAAGGATGGAGAGACAGGCTATCTTGTTCCAGCAAAGGATCCTGAAATGTTAGCTCGTGCAATGGAGAAGATTCTAAAAAATCAGGATATAGCAAAGAAGATGGGAGAGGCAAGCAAGGAAAATTCAAAGAAATACAGAGCAGAGAGGCTGATAAAGGATATAGAAAATCTCTATGAGTCTCTCATTTATACTCAAAAGCAACAGGTTTACCAAAAATTATAAGCGTTCTGCGTCTTACTGTA
>JASEHO010000040.1 GCA_030018505.1 bacterium | reverse complement strand
CTGGTTACTCCCTTAGCCTTGACATCCTGTACCTTTCAGAAGCCCATAACTGAGGGATTACATTACAGCGTAAGTTATAGTTGATTTTTATATTATACCTGCCTATAATAACATTGTCATACTTTTTTGTAAAAAGCAAGATAAGGTAGAAAAGAATGTCAAATAGCATCGGTAGGCTTTTTGTGGTTACTACTTGGGGAGAGTCACATGGCCAGGCTCTTGGAGCGGTTATAGATGGATGCCCAGCAGGCGTTTTTTTATCCTTAGGGGATATTGAGAAGGAACTGGCCAGAGACATCCCGGATATTGAATTGGGCACTAAAAGAGATGAACCAAACAAATTTGAGATCTTATCTGGATGGTTTCAGAACAGGACTCTCGGCACACCCATCTCTATCATTATCCACAACATAGATTATAAAACCAGTAATTATAAACAACTTCAAGACCTGATAAGACCAGGCCATGCAGATTATACCTACATAGAAAAATATGGCCATAGAGAGTTTAGGGGTGGAGGCAGGGCATCAGGGAGGGAGTGTATTGCTCGCCTGGCTGCAGGCGCTGTAGCAAAAAAGGTTCTCTCGTATTTTGAAATAGGCATAGAATCAAGGGTGATTGAAATGGCAGGTATTCCCATCAATTCCAAAGAAAGCTATCAAAAAGCAAAGGAGGCCAGTTTGGAAAATGCTAATGATGGAGAGAGCACAGGTGGAATAGTAGAACTCAGGGCAAAGAATCTACCAGTTGGAGCAGGAAGCCCAATCTTTGGAAAACTTGATGCAGAGCTTGCCTTAGCCTTAATGAGTATTGGCGGCATAAAGGGTGTAGAGATAGGTGCTGGTTTTTCTTCGGCAAAAATGAAAGCAAGCGAAAGCAACGATGAATTCTATCTTAATAATGGTAAAATACGGTGTAGGACAAATAATGCCGGCGGTCTTCTTTCTGGCATAAGCACAGGAGAGGATCTGGTGGTCACTATAGCCGTAAAACCAACCCCAGCCATATCAAAGCCCCAAAAGACAGTCAATATAAAAGAGATGAAAGAGGCGATGATTGAATGCAAGGGTAGATTTGATCTGAACTTCACACCGAGGGTAGCCCCAATTGCTGAGGCTATGGCTGGAATAATCCTGACAGACGAGCTTATCTGCTCTGGATACATCCATCCATCTAAAATTTCGTCTTCGTCTCTTTTGAAAAAATAGTTATACCGAGAATAAATGAAGAGACTGTTGATTCTCGCTATCACTCTAATGGTCTTAGGACTATTGGCTAATGACCTAAGGGTTATCCAGGGGTTCAATAGCTATGGAAACTTTGACCTGCCAGGTGGGAAAAGCTTTGTCAATCTATTATCGCCTGGTGTAGAAGACTTAGCCAGCAAAAAGAAATATCACTTTGATGAGATAGAAAGCCGTCCCCTGATAATTATCATTGGCATTATCTTTCCCTTAGTTTTGATCCTTGTCTTGATAAAGAATATAGAGCTTAGGCTCGGCATCAAAAGATGGCTTGTCCAGTGGATAGCCTTTATCATCACGAGGCTTGGTGTGCTGAGGGTGAGTGGGCTCTGCCCGGTTCAAAGGACAGGGTTTGGAGCATTTCCATTCCTGAACTGCCAGGCTTGTGAAATGGCTACAGGTGCCTGCCCCATAGGTTCTCTGCAGGCGATGCTTTTAGAGCTTAGATTTCCCTTCTTTATCCTGGGTTCTTTGCTCCTGGTGGGTCTGGCACTGGGCAGATGGGTCTGTGGTTGGCTCTGTCCCTTTGGGCTATTAGCTGACATCTTAAACAAGGTTTCTTTGAAGATACGGCTTCCTTCTGGATTCTCTATGGGAAAATATATCGTTTTAGCCCTTATTCCCATCTTCTCTTTAGCCTTCTTTGGACAGGACCACTTGCCCTTCTGCACCTATCTCTGCCACAGTGGCTTGGTCTATGGGCTATTGCCCTATTACCTGACCACAGCCAAACCTGTATTTAGCGAAGGGCTTTCTCATCCCATCCTTTTATACCACATAATCTTAGGAATAGCCTTTTTACTCTTCGTCCTGCTTTTTTCAGGCAGATTCTTCTGCCGATCTCTCTGCCCTTTAGGTGGATTGCTCGGTCTTTTTAACAAGATTTCCTTAGTCAGGGTGGTTTACTTGAAAGAAAATTGTAATGATTGCCAAAAGTGTTTATCGTCCTGCCCTATGAATGTAGATTTACGAAAGGACAAATTTTTAGACTGGACAAACTGCATTATGTGCAGTAGGTGCATCAAGCTCTGCAAAAGTGGGGCAAGAAGATGGAGCGTTGAGAAGTAAACAGTTATTAGTTTTTAGTTTTTAGTGGAGGTGATGTAGTTATGGAAGGAATAAGAGAAAGGTTGAGAAGGAAGATGCTCCTTGGGTTATTAAAACTTAAAGCACTCTCTCCAGAGGATATGGCTGAGTATGCCAGGAGGAATACCCTATTTCATCGCAGTCTCTATGGCGATAAAAGGGTTTCTGATTTTAAGCAGTTGCCTTTGGTAACCAAAGCTATGACAAGAGATGCTTCACCTTATGACCGCTTAAGCTCTGAGCTAAAAAATAAGGTCATCTGGTATGCAGAAACAACAGGCTCTACAGGCTCTCCTACACCTGTATTTTATACCAAACAAGAGTTTAATGGCGCCTATCTTCTCTCCCTGCTTTCACCCTATAATGCTCCGCTTAAAGCTATGCTTAAGGAAAACCGAACCTGCCTTAATGGCCTGGCTTTAGAATTCACTATTGCTGGGGCAAGCTTTGCTGATATGTTAGTTAAAAATGGAGGGTTGGTTATTAATGCAGGCTCTCGCTCAACCATAGGCCCTCCTACCAGGATTGCTGATGCTATTGTTAGGCTTAAGCCATCAATTATCGCTGGAGCGCCCCTTGATTTTCTCTGCTGGATGAGAATAATCAAGGAGGATTATCCCAAAGAGTACGATAATGTGGTAGATAACCTGAAGATTCTTCTTTCCACAGCTGAACTTTGTAGTGATTCAAGGGTGGCTCAAATTCAGAAAGAGTTTGGCATTGCTCACATAAACACCTATGCCTGTGTAGAGGGCTTCTTTACCCTCACCTGCCCCTGCAAAGAGAAGCACATCCTGCCTGCTTACTATGTTGAACTCTTTGATGAAAACCTGAATCTTATTGGAGAGTATGGCAAGGGTAGAATATGTATCACCAATTTATTAAAGAAGTCAACACCCTTTGTTCGCTATCTCCTGGATGACTTGGTGGTTATCTCTCCATCAACCTGTCCCTATGGCTTTAAAAAATCTGTTATTCCAAAGGGAAGGTATGAGCTGAGCGTGAAGATCAATGATGAGCTTTACAATGTGGATTGTTTTGAAGAGATAATCTTCAAATATGGGTTGTTTGGGGATTATAATCTCTATCTTTTTGATGACAGGATCGAATTGGAGCTTGAGGAGTATGGAAAGATGTGCCTTGAGGGTTTAGAGGAGGAGTTCCAGAGGTCGTTTAACCTCCCAACCAAAATAAAAATACAAAACTTTGGAAAGCTCACTGCCTACAGGCAGGTAAGGGTAAGTAAGCCCATCCTAAAGCTCACAGACAAAAGAGCCTCTTCTACCCAAAAGATACCTGATGTTTTGTAACTACCTTTTGAATTATTTCTGGACTTTGGCAAATTTAGTTAAATTATCTTGACAAAAATATCCTGCATCTATATAGTTATGGTCTTTATGGAAATAAAAGCTAAATCAAGGTATCTTTGGATTTCGCCACAAAAGGTTCGTCAAGTGATTCAACTCATAAAAGGAAAGGATGTAAAGAGAGCCGAGAACATCCTTCAGCTTGCGAATAAGAAAGCAGCGTATCTCATTCATAAAACTATGGCTCAAGCTGCAGCCAATGCTCAAATGATAAATCCAGCCTGGAGCCTGGAGGAGTTGATTATAAAAAAGGTAACAGCTGATGGCGGTCCAATGCAAAAAAGGATGAGGCCTCGCGCCCGCGGACGAGCAGATACAATATTAAAAAGAACATCACATATAACTGTGGTGCTTGAAAAAAAATAATGCCTTTGCCTTTGATTTTTTTAATGGGGATTGTTGGTCCCTTATTTATAGTAGATATAGTAAGGCATTGGATTCGATATAATAAAGCAAGAGAAAAGAAGGATGTTGTTTTAATGGTAATAATGTCTATTTCTTTTATCTTTTGGGCAATATCAATGACAATGATGATTTTAGGAGAGATAAAATGGGTCATAAAGTAAATCCAAGAAGTTTTAGGACAGGGTATCTCTATGATTGGGATTCAACATGGTTTGGTGTGCGTCGCGACTATGTAAAGAACCTCCATGAAGACCTTTTTATTAGAGGATTTATAGAAAAGCATTTTTCAAGGGGAGGTATCCAAAGGGTAGTAGTTGAAAGGTTTGGCCAGAGAATAACAGTGAATATTCATACTGCTCGTCCAGGAATTGTGATTGGAAGGGGTGGTAGTGAAATAGAAAATCTTAAGAAAGAACTTTCCCAAAAAGTTTCCGGTCAGCTTCAAGTAGAGATATATGAGGTAGAAGAACCGGACCTTTCTGCAATTCTTATAGCCCAGTCTGTTGCTCGTTCTATAGAGAAGAGAATCGCATATCGCCGAGCAATGAAGAGGGCTGTTCAGTCTGTAATGTCAGCAGGGGCTATTGGTGTAAGGATTACAGCCGCAGGTAGATTAAATGATGCAGAGATAGCTAGATCTGAGTGGTATAGAGAGGGAAGAGTGCCTCTTCACACACTTAGAGCAGATATTGATTATGGATTTACTGAGGCACAGACTACATACGGAAAGATTGGCATCAAGGTTTGGATATTTAAGAAAGAGATAATCAAAGATGCCAATGCCCAAAAGGGTTAAGATTAGTAACACTTTACTCATCTGAAGTAACCGAGTAAAGTTCAATGTAAAATGTAAAATTAGCAATTAGCATCTTAAAATTATTCCTCTTTTTCATTGTTAATTGCTAATTGATAATTGATAATTTTGCAATGAATTCCATTTTTACCTGGTTCTTGCTTCACTTTTAGATGGGTAAATAGTTACCAAAATTAAGGTAAGGATACCAGAACCTGCCTCGGAACCACATACTATTTCCTTCTTAAAAAAGCAAATACATCTAAAAGCCAATAACATTTGCTATGGCTACTTTTATATCTTTCCTGAAGACTACCCTGCCATACGCACCCATAGTGGTGTCCATAAGCAATACCTTTGTTTATAAGCAATCAGTTTGACCATGACAAAAACAACAAGAGAATCTAAAGACAGATACAACCAGCAAAATTTGGAATGGTTCACTCTTGTTTGAAAGATTAAAGGTTAAAAAATGGAAATTAGAAATTGGAAATTAGAAAGAAATTCGAAATTCAGATATTCATCACCGACAATGGAATTACACTTAGACTTCAGAGATCTGCTCCTGTTTTTTAGCGTTCATGGATACTTTATTGTTAGATGATTAACCCATAACCTATGCTAAAGAAAGAAGATGTCCAAAAGGTTGCACGGTTGGCCAATCTCTGTCTATCAGAGAAAGAGGAAGAAAGATTCAGCAATCAGCTCACAGCTATTCTGGACTATGTTTCAAAGCTTAGTGAATTGAATGTAGATAAGGTATGTCCGCTATTTTCCATTGAAAAAGAGAGGATGGAAATGAGAGAAGACAAGGTAGAAAAAGGGCTTGAGCTATCTGAGGTTACCAGTTTCTCGGAGAATATAAGGGATGGCCTCTTTGTTGTGCCAAAGATAATAGAATGACTATACTGCGGACAGGCAGCGGTTCTTTAGCCTCAGCCCCTGTGCTTGTTGGATTAAAAGATCTGGGAGTAAGGGTGATAGCCGTAGATTCTGACCCCTTATCCTTTGGATTATTTACTCAAGATAAAGGCTATGTCATACCAAAGGCAGAAGAGCCTAATTTCATTGGCAAGCTAAAGGAGATTTGCAAAAAAGAAAAAGTAGATGCTATTTTGCCTGCTGTAGATGAAGAGATACGGGTTCTGGCAAGAAATAGAAGCAGTTTTGAAGAAAAGGGAATAAGGCTAATAGTTATAGAGGAGAAGGCAGTTGAGACCTGCTGTGATAAGTGGCTTACCTATAAATTTTTCAAAGCCAATGGCATCCCTACCCCACTTACAGGAATAGATGGGGTTCCCCAAGGGTATCCAGTGGTGATGAAACCAAGGTTTGGAAGGGGCGGAAAGGGCATCCAGAAGATAGAAGATAAAGAGGCTTTTCTCTTCTTTTCAAAGAGAAAAAAGGATTGTATCTGGCAAGAGTATATTTGTGGAGAGGAGTTTACTATAGACCTTTTGTCTGATTGGAAAGGAAAGGTAATAAGCCTTGTGCCAAGAAAGAGGTTGGCTACAGAATCCGGGGTTTCAGTAAAAGGGATAGTAGAAAGGAATAAGGAGATTGAAAGACTAGCAAAAAAGATAGCCGAGACACTAAAGATTACAGGTCCATCTAATATTCAGTGTTTTTGGAAAGAGAAGGAACCATATTTTACAGAGATAAACCCAAGACTGGCAGGTGGTTTTGCTTTATCTGAAAAAGCAGGGGCAAGGATATTGGAAAATTTGGTGGCTCTCTTATCAGGGATGCCTCCAAAGAGAGCAAAGATTAAAGAGGGGGTGATAATGCTCAGATATTATGAACAAATATTCATCAGCAAAGAAGATATTGATTATTGAGGATGATCAGGATTTGGTAAGAACCTTTACTGCTATCATGGAAAACTCTGGGCTCGCTGTAAGTGTTGCCTTCTCTGGGAAAGAGGCAAAGAACCTGCTCAAGAGAAGCCTGCCTGACCTTATCCTTCTTGATATAAAACTGCCGGATGTAAATGGGCTCAATCTGATAGAGGAGGTAAAAAAGGAGTTTACAGAGACAGCAATTATTGTCATTACTGGACACTCCTCCTTGGATAATGCTATAAGAGCTTTGAAATTGGGTGCAGCAGACTTCTTCATCAAACCAGTAGATCTAAAGGCTCTTAAGAAGGCTACCGATAAGTGTCTATGGGAACAGGAGAAAGCATTAGAGAACAAAAGGCTGTATCAAGAAGTCCAGACACAGAACATAGAGCTGGAGAAGATGATGAAGAAGATTAAGAAGCTGAATGAGGAGCTAAGCAAGGCCTACATAGAGACAATAAAGAGTTTAGCCGAGGCATTAGAGGCAAGGGATCCTTACACCAAGAGCCATTCAGATATAGTAGCCAATTATGCCAAAAGGATAGCAGAAAAGATGGGACTACCCTTTTATGAAATAAAGAAAATATTCCAGTCAGCCCTTCTCCATGACCTTGGAAAAATGGCTATGCCTGATGGCATTCTCAATAAACCAGGGCTACTTGATGAAAAAGAATGGGAGGAGGTGCAAAAACACCCAGAAAAGAGCGAGGAGATACTCAAACATTTAACCTTTATTACCTTCCTACCGATAATCCGCCACCACCACGAGAGGTTTGATGGCACAGGATACCCGGATAAGCTCTCAGGAGATATGATTCCCTTAGGGGCAAGAATCTTGGCTGTCGCAGATAGCTTTGAGGCAATGACCAGGGATAGGTCATACAGAAAGGCTCTATCAAAAGAACATGCCATAGAGGAGATTAAAAGGTGTTCAGGAAGCCAGTTTGACCCAAAGGTTGTTATGATATTTTTGAAGGTGCTGAGTAATGAAATGGAAAAGGAGAAGGAGATGGAAAAGCTATGAATAATTATAGAATAATTCAAGGTGATTGCTTGAAAATCCTTTTCAATCTTACTGAACAAGTTGATTTAACCTTTTTGGACCCGCCTTTTAATCAAGACAAAGAGTATACAGAGTGGAATGATAATTTACCAAAGCAAGAATACTGGCAAATAATGAAGAATGTTTGTCAAAAAATTTATGAGTCAACATCTGATGGTGGCGCAATTTATTTTATGCAGAGAGAAAAAAACACAGAGTTTGTGCTCCAATCTCTTCGTGAATCAGGTTGGACTTTTCAAAATTTGATCATTTGGAAAAAGAAGACATCTGCTGTCCCTTGCTCTAATAAATTTGGAAAACAATTTCAAATTATTGCTTTTGCTACTAAAAAGGGCAAGCCAAGGGTTTTTAATCGTTTGAGAGTCTCTCTGCCGTTACCACCTAATTATAAATACGAAAGAGAGAATGGCATATATCTGACAGATGTATGGGATGATATCCGAGAATTAACCTCAGGCTATTTTGCTGGCGATGAAGCAATCAGAAAAGATAATGGACAGCGATTCCATAAACAGCAAGCGCCAATCGCTTTGTTGTTGAGAATCATTCTTTCCTCAACAAAAATTGGGGATACTGTATTAGATCCATTCGCAGGCACAGGAACTACACTGGTCGTTGCCGAACAACTCGGCAGAAAATCTGTCGGTATGGAGATTTCCTCAGAAAATGTAAAGATCATTGAGAATCGGATGATAAAGATTCAAAAGGCAGATAGTGTCTTGCGATTCCATAGGGACTATGTTTATACTGAGAACTTAAAGGCAATATGGAACTTTAATTCTGCTTGTGCCATCCATAAAAAAGGAGAGACTTTAAGCTTGTTTGGATAAGAATGTATTCTATCTATCATTTCTTCAGTTCAATTGTTTTGCAAAAACA
This sequence comes from bacterium, assembly GCA_030018505.1. Classification (GTDB taxonomy): domain Bacteria; phylum UBA9089; class UBA9088; order UBA9088; family JAGUXG01; genus JAGUXG01. Next base: position 2,808 of record JASEHO010000040.1, on the reverse strand, counting down.
CCTTTTGAGAGAAGTCAAGAGGTTAGACCAATTTCCCTTTGACAAAAAGTTGTTGTCTTGTAAAAATAATGGTGTATTTCCAGACTTAGCCATTCGTCTTAACAAAGACAGAAAAATATTTACAGGTGGCGAATTGATTGAATTGAAGGATAGCAATTCTTACACTGTTTCCTCTTTTAATTCAACAATTCCTTCTAAAAGTAAAAAAATAGAGGATATTATTACAGGAGAGAGCAGTATTATAAAACAACAAATGGAAACAGCAGGCAATGATATTTTTTCTTTGCCCACAAGAGATGTTTTTTATCTTGTAAGAGGAAGAAAGGGGGGAGACATAAAGGTTTGTCTCGTCTATGGAAGTTTTTTTGAGACCATCGCTATTGAAAATTTGATTAGGCAATCTTTTTCGCAAGTATTAGAAGAAAGATTAAAAGAAAGTGAAAAGGAAATCTCTGAAGAATTAAAACAAACCCTTCTTTCAATATTTTCAAAGCAAGAAAACTTCAGCAAGGTCCGGAATGTAGAAAAAGCATCTGTAAAATTAAGATTCAGGATAATGACCGAAGTAAAAGCCGAGGGAAATATCTTAAATCTAAAGAAGTATCCAGAGATTAAGAATAATACCCTAAATCTTGTTTTGCCCTGTTGTAATGATGAGGAAGAAAAAGATATTTTGAAAAAATCTGAAATGGTGTTTGGAAAAAGAGCAATGAAACAATTTGGCATTTTCAAAATCAAGCACCATTTTAATGGTTATTTTCTTGTCTTTCAAACAACCTTATAGGAGATACTATGAATTCATCAGCAAAGAAGATATTGATTATTGAGGATGATCAGGATTTGGTAAGAACCTTTACTGCTATCATGGAAAACTCTGGGCTCGCTGTAAGTGTTGCCTTCTCTGGGAAAGAGGCAAAGAACCTGCTCAAGAGAAGCCTGCCTGACCTTATCCTTCTTGATATAAAACTGCCGGATGTAAATGGGCTCAATCTGATAGAGGAGGTAAAAAAGGAGTTTACAGAGACAGCAATTATTGTCATTACTGGACACTCCTCCTTGGATAATGCTATAAGAGCTTTGAAATTGGGTGCAGCAGACTTCTTCATCAAACCAGTAGATCTAAAGGCTCTTAAGAAGGCTACCGATAAGTGTCTATGGGAACAGGAGAAAGCATTAGAGAACAAAAGGCTGTATCAAGAAGTCCAGACACAGAACATAGAGCTGGAGAAGATGATGAAGAAGATTAAGAAGCTGAATGAGGAGCTAAGCAAGGCCTACATAGAGACAATAAAGAGTTTAGCCGAGGCATTAGAGGCAAGGGATCCTTACACCAAGAGCCATTCAGATATAGTAGCCAATTATGCCAAAAGGATAGCAGAAAAGATGGGACTACCCTTTTATGAAATAAAGAAAATATTCCAGTCAGCCCTTCTCCATGACCTTGGAAAAATGGCTATGCCTGATGGCATTCTCAATAAACCAGGGCTACTTGATGAAAAAGAATGGGAGGAGGTGCGAAAACACCCAGAAAAGAGCGAGGAGATACTCAAACATTTAACCTTTATTACCTTCCTACCGATAATCCGCCACCACCACGAGAGGTTTGATGGCACAGGATACCCGGATAAGCTCTCAGGAGATATGATTCCCTTAGGGGCAAGAATCTTGGCTGTCGCAGATAGCTTTGAGGCAATGACCAGGGATAGGTCATACAGAAAGGCTCTATCAAAAGAACATGCCATAGAGGAGATTAAAAGGTGTTCAGGAAGCCAGTTTGACCCAAAGGTTGTTATAGCATTTTTGGAGGTGCTGAGCAATGAAATGGAAAAAGGAGTGGGATAGGTTTTATAAGGATAAAAGGTATGTGATGTGGTGGCCATCTGAGGCTGTAATAAGATGGACAAAGAGGTGTTGTTTTGCTGAAAAAACACTGGTTTTGGACTCTGGCTGTGGAAACGGAAGGCATATCCTTTTCTTTGCCAAAAATGGCTTGACTGCACACGGCGTAGATATATCAAGCAAATCTTTGGTAATGGCAAGGCAGTCTCTCAAAAAAGAAGGTGCTGAGCAATGAAATGGAAGAGGGAGTGGGATAGGTTTTATAAGGATAAAAGGTATGTGATGTGGTGGCCATCTGAGGCTGTAATAAGATGGACAAAGAGGTGTTGTTTTGCTGAAAAAACACTGGTTTTGGACTCTGGCTGTGGAAACGGAAGGCATATCCTTTTCTTTGCCAAAAATGGCTTGACTGCACACGGCGTAGATATATCAAGCAAATCTTTGGTAATGGCAAGGCAGTCTCTCAAAAAAGAAGGATTCTCTGCTTACTTACAGCAAGCATCCTGCACCAATCTTCCTTATAAAGATGGACTATTTGATGGTCTTCTCCTCTTTGGAGTCCTTGATCATCTTTTATTAGACGATATAAAAAGGGCAGAAAAAGAGACAAGGAGGGTGCTTAAAAAGAAAGGGAAGGTCTTCTTTTCTCTGCGGTCAACAAGAGATTCTGACTATGGCAAAGGCAGGGAGATTGAGGAAAACACCTTTCTTATTCCAGGAGATGTGGAAAAAAACCTTCCTCAGCACTTCTTTTCTTATGATGAGATAAAAGGGTTGTTTTCAAACTGGACTATAGGTAATATAGAGGCAGAAGAGAGATTATATCCAGAAGGATTCTCTTATATCTACTCAAGGTGGAGCATAGAAGCAACTAAAGAATAGGGAAATTCTTCGGATGGTTCACTCTTGTTTATAACAGAAGTTCACCCCAAAAAACACACCTCAACATCATTCATAACTTAAGGTTTT
>JASEHO010000003.1:15316-30695 GCA_030018505.1 bacterium | reverse complement strand
AGATTATTTCCTCCGCTTTTTTTCAACTCTGCTAACGACCAAGCCCAGCTGCCGCCAACAGTATGGAGCACAAACTTTAGAAAACCCACTAAACTTTAATAGGGCACGGAACTTTGCAAAACCACCCTTGCTGTTGGCGGTCAGGTGCAGCGATTGGTTAGGCTAAGAATTTGCCTGTAAAATTTTTGTAATTCTCTCAATAATCTGTTTGAAAGGAGATGTTTATTATAGTTTCTCCATTTCTCCTCTAATCCCCCTTTCTCCTTTATTTTTCTTTCTTTTTTCCCATTTTTCCCCTATTTCCCTTTTTTCCTTCATTATACTTCACTTCCGGTAAATAGTTACTTACAGCTTAATTTTTGCCAAAGTTGAGTGAGAAATTACCACAATTTACAAGAAAACCTTGACAGGAATTCCTTCTTTAGGTAAAATTAAGAAAAACTTAAGTCAAGGAGAGATATAATGAAAAAAATTATTGCAATCTTGTTCTTTTTTTGGACTTTTGGGTATGCAGAGGTAAACTTTGTTCCAGGGGAGATATTGGTTAAGACAAAAGCAACAAAGGCTGTCTCTGTTACAAAGCTCAAGTCTATGGGCAAATCCTTTGGTATAGTCTCAGTAAAACAGGCATTTCCGAGGGTAGAAAAGAAGAGGTTTAGTTCTGTCTATAGGCTCAAGTTTTCTGAAAAACAGGATATCTTTAAGGTGATTGCCTCTTACAAGAAGAATCCGGATATAGAGTATGCAGAGCCAAACTACATAGTTAAAGCTCTATACACCCCAAATGACCCTTTTCTTTCTAGTCAATGGGCTATTGGTAAAATTTCTGCAAAGGAAGGTTGGGATTTAACTATGGGTACTGTTGGTGTAACCATAGCCATAATTGACACAGGCATAGACCTTGACCATGGGGATATATTCTCTACCAGCACGCCATTTTCTGATCTTAAGCCTAAGATTATTAAGGGTTGGGATTATGTGAATGAGGATCCTGAACCAGATGATGATAATGGTCATGGCTCCCATGTGGCTGGGATTGCCTCTGGTTTAACAGATAATGGCACAGGAACAGCAGGCTTAGCTGGAAGTTGTAGGTTATTAGCCCTCAAGGTGCTTGATAAAAATAGGCTTGGCTATTGTTCAGATGTAGCCTATTCCATCTTAGAGGCAGTAGAAATAGGGGCTAAGGTTATTAACATGAGTCTCGGAGGCTCAGGGTATTCACAAATATTAGAAGATGCTTGCGATTATGCTAAAGAGAAAGGTGTTTTAGTCATAGCAGCAGCCGGAAACAATAATTCAACTACCAAGTGCTACCCAGCAGGCTACGATTCGGTGATGGCAGTGGCGGCTACAGACGGCTGGGATAAAAGGTGCACTTTTTCAAACTACGGAGATTGGGTAGATATATCAGCACCTGGCGGGAACATCTTGAGCACATATAAAAATGGCGCATATAAACGTTTAGATGGAACATCAATGGCTGCTCCGTTTGTCTCTGGGCTGGCTGGGCTTTTATTCTCTTATATCGGAACTCTTACAGCTGAGGATGTAAAAAATATTATTAAAAAGACAGCAGACAATCTTTCATGGACAGGAGGAGGTGCTGGAAGGATAAATGTAAGAAGGGCATTAGAGCAATGGGATATGAATATTCCACCTGAGATCAAATCCATCTCTATTTCTGACAACTACTTTTCTCCTGGGACATCTGGAGGCTCAAAAGATACAGTAATAGTAACTGTTGATTCTAATGAACCATGCACATTCTCAGTCAAGGTTGATAATCAGGATCCAGATGGAGCCTCGCAAGGAACGCTTGTCAATGTATCAGCAGGTGTTTATAGGGGTATATTTATTTGGAATGGTTCCTATACATCTGGTCCAGCTCTTGATGGAACTTGCTGGATAACAGCCACAGTCTTTGATGAACCAGGAAGCTCTGCCTCAGCATCTATTCCTGTTGTAATTGACAGAATCTGGCCAAGCCTATCTCTGAATGAGAATACAGGTGGGCAACCCTTCTATCGTGGAGAAGAGATTCTCTTTAATTTGAAACCAGAGGATAATCTTGGCTATAACACCCCTTTCTGTAGATTAACTGGAACGCGAACAGGCCAACCTGCCTCTGAAAATATCCTTTTAAGCAAGATAGATAAAGATCTATTTCGTGGATATTATACAGTCAAGCAAGGAGATTATGAGACATGGACAGTCTCTTCCTCTATCGAAGACTTAGCAGGAAATTCAACCTTTGCCACTACAACCGTTTATCTTAATGGAATGAAGGATAGACCCAGTGTTTCTTCAAGGATTGTCCGAATTAGTCTTCTCCATCCAGAGGTTGAACAGCCAGAATTGGCTGGATTAACAGTTATTAGTAGCACAACAGATAGTCTATCTATTGACTGGCCAGAGGAGAGCCTTAGTGATGGTCAGAGGGTGAAGGTAGTATCTCAAAATGAAAAGTATATTTGGTCTGCACCTTATAATCTTGCCTCCAGGACCCTAACATTAGACAACAGCTATCTTTATTATGGTAGCTCTGTCTCGGACTATAGGACTATCACTGTAGGAGTCGCCTATGCCTTAAAGACCAAAGCAAAGAAGGCTGATAAGTTCACTCTATCCCTGCAGGCAATGAGGGTAGAGAAGAAGTTCTTAAACCCTTCTTTAGATAAGGCAAACGGTTCTTTAACTGTCCAACATCAAGATATAAAACAAGGATACTTGCTCTGCATCTCAAGCTCTCAAAACTGTTGGCTTGGGATAGCAACAGATGATGGCAGTTTCACCATATCCAATCAAAATCTCTATTCTGGACCCCTTGTTACAGATTACACAGGGCTTTCTGCTTTACAAGGAGAAAGGGTAGCTCCTGCACCAGGGGGTGAGGCAACGATTGAGATTGGTGGTGTGACAGGGCTTGTAGCTTTGAGTGATGATGGTGTCCAAACCGCAGGCGATCTGGTTATTGGTGACGGCATATATTCTAATGTTTGGACAGTCGTAGAGGTAGGCGAACTGATAAATGCCGGGCTTAAAGGACACCTTGTCTATAACAAGAAGAAAGCTGTGAACGACCCTTATAAAGATGATAGGCTTGTTATTAAGGTAGATTCTACACCACCTGTTATTACTAATAACTCTGCCTCACCAGTTCCTTTCAATCCACACCTTAATAAGGACTACTGCGAGATAAAGTATAATCTGAGCGAGAAGTCCTGGGTGAAGGTGAAGATTACAGATAAGAGCGATAATCTTATCAGAACCATAGCCTCTCCTGAAGCACAGTTTGGAGATAATGTGAAGATTGTCTGGGATGGAAGGACATCTGGTGGTGTAATTCCAGAGGATGACAGTTACTGGTATTACATTGAGGCAGAGGATGAAGCAGGAAACTTTGCCAAGCCAAAGAAGGGTGAGATATGTCTTACCTCAGTTGTCATTAAGATAAAGGAGCTTTCCTGTAATCCAAACCCATTCTATCCCAATAAAGAGAATCCAGCTACCATTGACACGGTTATTAGCTTTAAGGCTGTCTTAGAGAATGCAAAAAACCCTTCTCAGCCTGTAACTACTGCTCAATTGAATAACCTGAACTTTGACTTTGAACAATATTGTCAGTCGCTCAATGTTCCTTATGCCTTAATCCATCTCAGGGTCTATGACTCTACTGGAAAAATTATAGTGTTAGCCGGCTATCCAGATTTGAGTGGCGGAATTGACAGGGACCATCGTCTCAACGGCATACCAAACTATGGGTATGGGATTTATACAATATTAGATGGCTATTCTATGGGTGACCCATATAAACCCGATGAGGGCGATGGAAATGTAGCTAATGATCAAGATACCCTCTGTCCTTTTGATAGAGATGGCATAGGAAACTACTACTGTAATTTTAGCTATGGATGGCTTGACTGGAACAATGTTGCTGGAACATACATTGTTGAGGCAGGTGCAGAGCTTGTGAGTATAAGGTGGGCGCTTACCAGTGACCCAAAGGAGTCTCCTGAAAAGTGGCATGGTCTGCCAGCTTTTGGGCACTATGGAGTAAAGGCAGATATGGAGCGGGCAGAGCTTTATGTGAAAGAGCCACCTCCTCCTGAAAAGCCTGATACAGAAAAACCTGAGATTATTGCTATAGATCCTGCTCAAGGTGATAAGATAGATGTACTAAAAACAGGTTCCCTGACTGAGGTCTATGCTGACTTAGATGATGGAGAGGGTTCAGGCGTGAATATGGAATTATCAGAAATATTCTTAGTTAATGTAAAGGATGAGAAGATAGCTGGCAAACAGTTTAATGATACTGACAATAACAGGATCGAATGGGTCTTAGATATTCCGCTTGCTATTCCAGGCTCTTATACCATAAAGGTGAAGCCTGTTGACAAGAAGAAGAATGGGATTGAGGGCGATTTTCAAAGGTTTTCTTTCAGGATAAAAGACTCTTTTGCTCCGATGGTGTTTGGTCCATTCCCTGAAAGTGGTACTGTTATTTATGCGCCCTTTGCTGGTCCAGTCCGGGTCTTTATTACAGAAGCAGGTCATGGCGAGTCAGCCATAGACGGCCAGTTGACAACCTTGAGCTTAAGTGGTCCACAGCAAGCAACACTTAGCCTTACATATCTCGTAGCAGGACCCAATAGCGTCCAGCTAAAAGGAGAGCTTGATTCTTCGCTTACTATAGATGGAACATATACTATGAGTGGTAAGGCTTATGATGTAGAGGGAAACTTTACCCCTTATTCTTACAGTTTCTACCTGAAGAGACCAAGGCCTGTGGTTAGCATACTCTATCCGCCAAAGTCCTCCAACTTCAATTCGCCATACAAAGGAACAATAAGCGTCAAGGTTTATCAAGAGGATAAGATTGCAGGGTATGAGATAGACTGGTTAACCTCAACTATCTTCCTTTTTGACCCCAATAATAGTGTTGTGGAGACAGTAGATGATGGAAGCCTGAAAGGAGATTTTGAGGCAACCCTTACCTATAAGCTTTCTGCAGGAAGCCTTGGAGCAGATGGTACTTGCCGGATTGAGGCATCTATTTATAACAAGAAGGGTTATTCTGGCTCCTTAACCTCTTTCTTTAGTGTTCGGCAGGTTCAACCAGTCATTTCTAATCCCTATCCAACGGGTCTCTCTCTTAAGAAACCATACACTGGAATCATCTCTGTTGATATCAGCACAGAACATTATGGTCAAGCCATAAATCAAGAAGAGTGTATTTTGAGTTTGATAGGACCCGGTGGTGGAAGTATAGGTCTAATTACAAGCATAACAGCCTTTTCAACCCAGTCAGTAAGGCTGATTGGAACACCAACAACCCCACTTATTGCAGAAGGAAGTTATACGATTAAAGCAAAAGCTAAGGATATAGCTGGCAATGGTGGTGGTATAGTGGAATTCCTATTTGACTTATCCTGGTATCTGCCATTAGTCAGTCTGTATCTTTCGCCTCCTCTGTTTTCACCATATACCTCTATAGGTATCTATGATATAACGATCATATCTTTTTCTTGCGATGAAGACTCTACATACACCATAACCATCGATGATAGAGGATTAAAGAATGCAGAGGGAACTATTTTAGCAAATGGAACTGTTTATTATGCTTGGGATGGTATGGATCAGAATAATGGAACATTTACTGAAGGGACGCATACGATAAAGGTTTCCTGTAAGAATATGGTTGGAAAGATAGGCACGAAAACCTTAGTTGTAACCATTGACAATATCCCTCCTGAGATAAAGAAAGACATAGTTGTCTCCGACTATATATTTTCACCAGGAACCTCAGCAGGTAGTCAGGATACAACCAAAATATCCTTTACCATAGGCACAGAATCTGCCACTTATACCATTAAGATAGATGGAAAGACTCCAACAGGCATAGGTAGTAGCACAGGCTTCTTATTGGGTAATGGCTCTTATGAGTTTATCTGGAATGGCAGTCATACAACTGGTGCTTTTTCTGAAGGAACGCATACAGTAGAGGTAGAGGTGTCTGATTTTGCTGGCAATACATCAAGCAAAACAGCAATCGTTACTATTGATAGAACCTGGCCTTGTATTACAGCGATTACCAATAATACTGGCGGTCAATGCTTTTATAGGGATGAGGTAGTTGTCTTCATTCTATATGCAGATTTAGATGTCGAGACAGCCACAACCTATCTTAGTGGAAGTAAGATAAAACTTCAAAAGATCTCTTCAGGAATCTTTTCTGGAAGCTACATAGTAAAAACAGGAGATTCCGGGGTATTAAATATTACAGGCTCTGTGATTGATGAGGCTGGAAACCCGAATGCAGACCAGAATAAGATCTTTGGAACTATCACTGTTGACGGAAGCCAGTCGCCAAGCTCAAATATCTTTGCCAAGATAATCAGAATAGGTGCATTGCTTCCAAAGGAGAGGGGATTGCAATTTACCACAAAGACAACAACAGGAAGCATGACTATTGATTGTTCAAGCGAAAACTTAGTCTATGGTCAAAAGGTGAAGGTGACTGATACCTCAGGCCATATCTGGGTAGCAGATGTTACCGGAGGCACAGCTACGCTTGACAACTCAAATCTATACTTTGGTTCTCCAGTCCCAGATTATAGAAATACATCCCTTGGAACTGTTTTTGCCTTAAAAACTATGGCTAAAGGAGGCGATCAGATTGGGTTTTCTATCTCCTGCGTCAAGGTAGAAAAGAGATTCTCTCCTGCACTTAGTAATCAACTTATAGGAAGCCTTACCCTTTCTGACTCCAATATAAAAACAGGAGAGACCATTTTAGTTGGTGCAGGCAGTAACTTCTGGCTTGGTCTGGCCACAGTTGCTGGCTCTTTTACCATATCTAATGCCAACCTCTATTCTGGACCACTTGTTTGCGATTACAGGTCGCTTTCTGGCTTGACTTGTGAAAAGGTCTCCTTTGCTGTAGGAGGTGATGCAAACATAGATATTGGTACCCTCATTAAGGGTATTCCGCTTGCAGACACAGGATTATGTGGCGATCTAAAGCCAGGTGATGGCGTCTATTCGGGTCTTTATACGATAAAGAATGGAGATGATGGTCAAGGTGTTCTAATATTGGGGCATTTCTGGTATAACAAACAGATAGCCCAAAATGATGGATGGACAGATACCAGAATAATAGTGAGCCTGGATGGAACACCGCCAAAGATAACAAATATCAGCGTCCAACCATTGCCTTTCAACCCCTATCTTGGTAATCTCAATATCAATTATACCCTTTCAGAAAAAGCCTATATTCTTATAAAGATAGAGAATAAGAATGGGGAGCTTGTCAGAAGGCTTGTGCCTCCTAATCCACAGCAGGGAGAGAATGTTGATGCCTACTGGGACGGTTCAGACAATATGGGAGATAGGGTTCTTGATGGCAGTTATTATTATAGCCTTGTAGCAGAGGATTTAGCTGGAAACATCTTTACATCTGAAAAGGGTGAGGTAAAGGTTACCTCTTTGGAGATAGGGGTTGAGAGTTTCCATATCTCTCCAAACCCATTTCCTATTAACAAGCCAGATAAAAATGGCGTATATTTTACCGTGAAGTTTAGGATTACCCTAAAGAGTTCAGATCAGAAGGCTGTAACAGAACAACAGCTAAATAACCTTGGTTTTTACTTTACTCAAAGCTCAGGAGAACTAAATTATCCTTATGGACTCCTCTCTTTTGGTATCTATGACCCAGATAATAAGAAGCTGGAACGTAAAAACTATCCAGATATGACCCCAGGTGTTGACATAGACCCATGGCTCAATATTTGGCTTCCCACAGGTCAGGCAAACAGACCAAACTACGCTGATATAGATATAAATACTCCATCTTGTGGAGATGAAGACAGGGAGAATGACTATGGAAACCTGATTGCCTTTTTAAGGGATGAAAAAGGCAATTATTATACTGAATATGAGTATGCTGAAAAAGGATGGAGCAATCCTGCAGGAATCTATACCCACAGGCTCTTTGTAGAGCTGGTTAGCCTTGGGTGGAAGCCTGGCGTTACTACGGGATGGCATGCAGAGCCTCATTATTGGGGGCACTATGGGTTGCGTTCAGATGTTATTGACCGTCAGTTTGAAGCAAAAGAGGATGAACCCCCAGCACCTCAAGATACCATTCCTCCCTCAGTAAATGCTACTGACCCAACCGCAGGTACTGAAAAAGAACAGGGTAAAGTTTCTAATGTTTCAGCTATACTTTCTGATAATCAGGGTGGGGTAGGTGTTGATATTGGCAAGTCAGAGATACGGCTTTTTGACAGCAAGAATGCGCTTGTCCCAGGCTCTCAAACAAACAATGGTGTTGATACAATCTATTGGAATCTTGAGGGAGTTTTGAATACACCTGGCTCATATACCATAAAGATAATAGCTATAGATAAAAAGCCTAATGCAGGCTCATACACCTTCAGCTTCACAGTCAAAGATAAGATGGCTCCAAAGGTTACCCAGACATCTCCGGTAAATAATGAGAAGGTGACTGCTCCATATAGCGGTCCTATCCTTGTCTTTGTCTCAGATGAGGATACTGGAGGGTCTGCCATAGACTCAGCGAAAACAACAATGAGCTTAACAAAGGGTGTCACATCCTACACCCTAACATATTATTACGCTACAGAGACAGCGAATTATAAGGGAAAACTTGTTGGAACAGCTGGAACTGGAACAGGACTAACAGAATCAGGAACCTATACTGTAACTGTCTGGGTTTATGATGTAGCTGGAAATGGCACATCCTGCTCCTTTAGTTTTATTATCCCAGAGAATATTAGAGTTGTGGATGAATATGGCAACACCCTTGATATGCCGTATGATACCGAAATAGACTTTGGCAAGGCAGCTCCTATTGGTTCAGGAAGTGTGCAAATGAAGCAGGTAACCAATCCACCAGGTTATTCGGGGTATCGCATAGTAGGGAAAGCAGTCTCCTTTTACTATGGCACAGTCTCCCTTTCTGGAGCAAAGTTCACTAAAAGTGTCATCCTAACCTTAGGTTATACGGATACAGACCTTGCTGGCGGCGATGAATCAAAGCTCTATATTTATGGAAGGGCTGGTGGCTCCTGGAGCAAGTTGGGTGGCAGTGTTGATAAGAATGCTAATAAGATAGCTTATATCATAGCGGCTAATATCCCTATCTGCGAGATGTATGCCATTATGACAGAATACTCTGTGCCAAAAGAGGTCTCTCAGGGTATCTATGCCAGACCAAATCCAGCTAAAGGCGAGACCACATTTGTGGTTGGTCTGTCTGATAATGCAAATGTGAATGTAGAGGTTTATACCCTTTCAGGTGACCTTGTCTGGGAGGGTAGTAAGTATGCAGGTGCAGGTGACTGTCTTACTGCCTGGAAATGCACAAATAAAGCTGGCAGAAAGGTCGGCACAGGGCTTTATATCTACAAGGTGACCATAGAGTATGACTCAGGAAAGAAGGAAGAGTTTATCAAGAAATTGGTCGTGATAAAGCAATAAATATGGAAAAGGAGGTTTAGAATGAAGAGATTGATTGCCTTAAGTTTGATTCTCCCTGGGCTTCTTTTAGCTAAGGGAGATGGGGTAGGGGAGAACACAGCTGATTTTTTGGAGATTGGTCAGGGAGGCGTCCGAGCATCTGGAATGGGCGGGGCATTTGTGGCAATAGCTGATGATATTCAGTCTATTTATGGGAATCCAGCTGGACTATCTAAATTAGAAAAAAGGGAGCTTTTAGCCTCCAGAAACCTCTGGTTAGCTAAAACTAATATAGATATTGTTGCTTATAGCCAGCCAATCTCATTTATAAAGGGTGTTTTGGGTGGAGGTATCGTCTTAATGAATACCGATGGTGGAAAAGAGGCTGATGGGGGCTTAAAAGGAAACGACCTAAAGGTGAAATGCCTATCCGTTTCTGCTTCTTATGGCAAGGTAATCGCTAAAGACCTATCTCTTGGTGGAACAGCAAAATTTATCAACCAGGATTATGCAAACTATAAGGGTAGCGGATTTGCTTATGATGTAGGATTACTGGCAGATGCAGAGCCATTTTCTATAGGTATTACTCTTTCCAATATAGGTAGTGATATAAAGATAGACAGGGCAGATAACAGCTTACCCACAACGATTAGAGTAGGCTTGGGTTATAAAACCTTTTTTTATGAAAGACCAACCCTTATCTCCTTTGATTTAGAAAGACCAAAGGATCAAGATGCTATTTATCATCTTGGTGCTGAATATCAGATTATCCCAAGGATTGATATAAGGTGTGGCTACAACACCCTTTCTGGATATTCAACTGGCTTTGGGTATCGTTCTATGGGTAGGGGAACCCTTCAAACCCTTTTAGGCCAGATAGACTATGCCTATGTCCAGAACAAAGCCCTTGAAAACTGCCATAAATTCTCCATCCTCACCAGGTTTTAGATATACCAATAATTCTTTTTTTATCGCTCTCCTTTTAATAAATAAAGTTTTCGGAAGATCTGCATCTCTTCATACCTGCTTGGTAACCCCTCAGTTATCAGTTGAAAAATGTGTTTAAGGAGAAGGGGAAAGGGAGAAAAAGAAAGAATTGGAGAAAATTTCAAAGTATTATAAAGTATTGTTTTTGATAGATGCTTTCCCCTATTCTCCATAATTCCCCTTTTCTCCTTTTTTACTTTATCTCTATAATTCACTATCTTTTTATCCACCGAGTAACTGAGGCATTACCCTGCTTGACACCTTTTGCTTTCTTAAAGTAAACTATTCTTATATTTGGGGGGCGTAGTTCAGCGGGAGAATGCTTCCTTGGCGTGGAAGAGGTCGCGGGTTCGATTCCCGCCGCCTCCACCAAAATAGCAAATCAAGGAGAATAAAGTGCAAGAAGATTATGAAAAGGCTCTATCAGAAAAGATAGCAAAGAAAGGGGCAAAGATAGGGGTTATTGGACTTGGCTATGTCGGTCTTCCATTGGCAGTTGAATTTGCTAAGAGTGGATTCGCTGTTCTTGGCTTTGATATTGATAAAGAAAAGGTGTCTAAGTTGAATGATGGCATAAGCTATATTCCTGATATAGAAACAGCAGATGTCCAGAAGCTCTCCAAAAAAAACCTGCTTTCTGCTACAAATGACTTCTCTAAGCTCAAAGAACAGGATGTCATTTTTATCTGCGTTCCAACGCCATTTACCAAAGCAAAGGCACCTGATATATCCTATATCATTTCTGCCTCCGAGCAAATCAAAGCAAATATTAGAAAGGGTCAACTGATCATTCTCCAGTCAACAACATATCCTGGCACAACAGAGGAGGTTGTCCTGCCAATGCTAAAGGAGACTGGGCTCAAAGAGGAGGAGGAGTTCCTTTTGGCTTTCTCTCCAGAGAGGATAGACCCAGGGAATAAGACTTATACTATCAAGAATACGCCAAAGGTTGTTGGAGGTTTATCGGAAAAGTCAACAAGGTTATCTGCAAGCCTATTTTCATATATCACCCCTAATGTCTTTCAAGTCTCATCTCCAAAGGCGGCAGAGCTTTGCAAACTTCTGGAGAATACCTTTAGAAGCGTAAACATTGCTCTGGTGAATGAACTTGCCTTGCTATGCAATCGGATGGGGATAAATGTCTGGGAGGTGATTGAGGCTGCTTCGACCAAACCCTTTGGTTTTATGCCTTTCTGGCCAGGGCCTGGGGTTGGTGGACACTGCATCCCAGTTGACCCATACTATCTCTCCTGGAAGGCAAGGGAGTATGACTTTTCCACAAAGTTTATTGAGCTTGCCGCAGAGACAAACCTCTTGATGCCCAGGTATGTTGTCTCTATAATAACCGATAGCCTAAACAAACAGAAAAAGACAGTAAATGGCTCTAAAATTCTGCTTCTTGGGGTTGCCTTCAAGAAAGATATAGACGATCCGAGAAATTCACCTTCAGAGGCAATAATAGAGATGCTTATAGATAGTGGAGCAGATTTTTCTTACAATGACCCATATATCTCATCTGTCGCAGTGAAAGGAAGGGTTTTTGAATCAACCCCTCTGACCAAAGAGAGCCTCTCTTCCTCGGATTGCGTAGTGATTGCTGTTGACCACTCTGCTTATGACATAAAGAAGATTGTTGAACATTCACAGTTGATAGTGGATACAAGGGGTGTCACCCGAAAGATAATCTCAAAAAAGGTCGTTCTTTTATGATAGTCTATAGCCTACTGCTCACTACTCACTACTCATTACTCACTACTCACTATTTCTTATTTCCCGACCCAAGACTCTTACCTCCCTCCTACCTTCCTCTGTGCTCCTCTGTGCTCCTTCTTCCTCCTCTCCTTGCTTTTCACTTTTCACTTTTAACTTTTCACTTGTGTCTTTGTGCCTCTGTGCTCCTTCTTCCTCCTCTTTTTGTTTTTCACTTTTCACTTTTAACTTTTCACTTTTCACTTTTCACTTTTAACTTACTACTATGAAAGTGCTATGTCTTTCCATCTTAGCTGGAATGGGGCATATAAAGGCAGCTGAGGCTATCGCAGAAGGATTAAAAGAGGAAGGTTTAGAACCAAAGAACTTTATCATTTTGCACAACTGCCTCCTTGGCTGGTTCATCAACAGTTTCTACCTTTGGATGACAAGAAAGGCTCCAGCCTTGTGGGCTTTGTTTTACAAAACAGAGATTTGGAGAATTGGCCGATGGTTTCTTGATAAGGCCATAAGAGAGGATCTCCAGCCTGTAATCAGCGAGTTTTTTCCTGATATAGTCATTTCAACCCATCCATTCATTAGCTCTGCCATTTCCACGATAAAGAAGAGAAATTTTAAGATTGTCCCTGTGGCTACAGACTTTGATTGCCATCCTATGGGAATAACCCCAGAGATAGACCTATATATTGTTCCTCATCAAAAAAGTAGCGAATATCTTCAAAAAAAAGGGGTTTCTCCTTCCAAAATAAAGGTTATTGGCATTCCAATACTTTCTAAATTTCATCAAAACAAGGGGATAAAGAAGGAAAAATTTGGGCTAAGTGAAAAACCTATAGTTTTATACCTTGGTGGAGGCTATGGTCTTGGTCATATAGAGAAGCACCTTCTTGCCTTAACCAGGATAAAGGATAGGATGCAGATTATAATTGTAGCTGGAAAGAATGCTCGCCTGGCAGAGAAACTAAAAAAAAGGCTTAAGGAGCTTGGTTTAGAAGGCAAGGTCTTAGGCTTTATTGACTACATTGATGAGCTATTAGAGATAACAGATATTGCTGTGGGAAAGGCTGGAGGGCTTGGAGCCTCAGAGGTTGTGGCTAAGGGTGTTCCTTTAATAATCACTGAGGCAATACCTGGTCAGGAGGAAAAGAATGCCGAGATTTTGATAAAAGAGGGTCTGGCAGTTTGGCCAAAGGATGTTGGTTTAGAGATTGAAAGGCTCATTACAGAAGATAAAGCAAGACTCATGGCAATGAAAGATAGAATGCATAGACTTAAACCCCAATTAGCAACTATGGAGATTGCCAGGATATTGAAGGAATTGAGCTTAAAAAAATGACAACAAAAGACTGTAAGCAATTACAAAAAATCTTGACAACCATATCACTTTCTAATATACAATTGCTTATGCTGGGTTTGAGGAAGAGACCTGGTATTCGTCTGGTGATGGGCAATACAGGGTTGAAGATAGCAAGATTCTTTTTTCTATAGCTTGACGATCATTAAAAAGATATGGTAGATATGGTGGTGATGAAGAGAGGATTTTTTATCAACTTGATATTTGTTGGGTTTTTGTTTATGACCTGCCCGGCCTATTGCGGGGAGTATTATGAGTTTGCAGCAAAGTGGGGAGAGTATGGTAGAGAGGACGGAAAGTTTGACTGTACTCGTGATTTAAGTATAGATGATGAAGAAAATCTTTATATTGTGGATATGGGTAATAATCGTATCCAGAAATTTACAAAAAATGGCATTTTTATAACCAAATGGGGGAGGAGTGGTACAGAAAGTGGACAATTCAAATGGCCTTGTGGGATAGCTATAGATAATGAAGGAAATGTTTGTGTTGCTGATACATTTAATAATCGTATCCAGAAATTTACAAAAAATGGCAGTTTTATAGCTAAATGGGGAAATTATGGTTCAGGGACTGGAGAGTTTGTAGGTTGCTGTGGGATAGCTATAGATAATGAAGAAAATGTTTATGTTGCCGATACATACAATCATCGTATCCAGAAATTTACAAAAAATGGCAGTTTCACAGCTAAATGGGGAAATTATGGTTCAGGGACTGGAGAGTTTATAAGTCCTTATAATTTAGCTGTAGATAAAGAAGGAAATATTTATGTTGCCGATACATACAATCATCGTATCCAGAAATTTACAAAAAATGGAGTATTTATAACTAAATGGGGGGGGGTTGGTACAGAAAATGGACAATTCAAATGGCCTTGTGGGATAGCTGTAGATAATGAAGGAAATGTCTATGTTGCAGATACATTTAATAATCGTATCCAGAAATTCAGAAAGATAGAATTGTCTTCTCATATAAGAAAAGACATCATGGTCTATCCAAATCCTCTTAAGGTTTATAATCATCCCAGAATCACCTTCGGTCATCCAACAGATGAAAATAAAATGTTGCCAGAGAGGGCAGAAATCAAGATATACAATATAGCAGGAGAGCTGGTCAAAACAATAAAAGAACCAGAGGATGATGGAAAGGCTGATGGAAGGGCAACCTGGGATGTAACAAATAATAAAGGAAATAAGGTGGCAAGTGGAGTATATATCTATATAATCACCAATCCTGTTGGTGAGAAATGCACTGGCAAGATTGGAATCGTGAAGTAGCTATAAGTAGTAAGCTATTAAAAAAGATGGTAAAATAGAGGCGATGAAGAAAGGATTTTTTATCAACTGGATATTTGTTGGGCTTCTGTTTATGACCTGCCCAGCTTATGCAGGGGAGTATTATAAGTTTGTGAGTAAGTGGGGGAGTTTGGGCAAATCTGTCTTTTATTCTCCCAGGTGGATAGCAACAGATAACGAGGGAAATGTATATGTAACTAATGATAAGTGTTTCATCCATAAGTTCACAAAAGATGGCAGATTCATAACCAGATGGGGGAAAGAAGGCTCAGGTGATGGAGAATTTGATTGGCCTCAGGGTGTAGCCATAGACAATGAAGGAAATGTTTATGTTGCTGATACTAAAAACAATCGCATCCAGAAGTTCACAAAAGAGGGAGCATTTATAACCAAATGGGGAGATTATGGTTTCGGTGATGGAGAATTTATATATTCTTATGGTGTAGCTGTAGATAACGAAGGAAACGTTTATGTGGCTGATAGACACCGCATCCAGAAGTTCACAAAAGAGGGAGCATTTATAACCAAATGGGGAGATTATGGTTCAGGT
>JASEHO010000003.1:0-15224 GCA_030018505.1 bacterium | reverse complement strand
GTTCAGGTGATGGAAAGTTTAGTTATCCTCAGGGTGTAGCCATAGACAATGAAGGAAATGTTTATGTTGCTGATACAGATAACAACCGCATCCAGAAGTTCACTTCCACAGGAAGATTTACTATAAAATGGGGAGAATATGGTACAGAAAGCAGTCAATTCAAATATCCTCGTGGTATAGCAGTGGACAATGAAGGAAATGTCTATGTTGCAGATACATGTAATGATCGTATCCAGAAATTTACAAAAAATGGTAGTTTCATAACAAAATGGGGAGAGGTTGGGACAGAAAATGGACAATTCAAATGGCCTTGGGGGATAGCTATAGACAATGAAGGAAATGTTTATGTTGCTGATACAGACAGCCGCCGCATACAGAAATTTACCTCAAATGGCAGTTTCATCACTAAATGGGAAATTTATGGTTCAGGCGATGGAGAATTCAGCTGTCCTCGTGGTGTGGCTGTGGACAGCCAGGGAGATGTTTATGTTGCTGATACTGAAAACAATCGCATCCAAAAATTCACATCAGATGGTAGCTTCATAACCAAATGGGGAATTTATGGCTCGGGTGAGGGGGAATTCAAGTGGACTTCTGGTATAGCCATGGACAATAAAGAAAATGTTTATGTTGTAGATATAGGTAATAACCGCATCCAGAAGTTCACAAAAGATGGAAGTTTCACAACTAAATGGGGGGGGGTGGGACAGCGAATGGTCAATTTGACTGTCCTTATGGTATAGCCATAGATACTGAAAAAAATGTTTATGTGGTTGACACATATAACTCTCGTATTCAGAAATTCACATCAGATGGCGGTTTTATAACCAAATGGGGAAGCCAAGGTTCTGGCAATGGAGAGTTTAACTGGCCCAAGGGAATAACCGTAGATAATGAAGGGAATGTTTATGTTGCTGATACATTCAACAACCGCATCCAGAAATTCACAAAAGAGGGAGCATTTATAACTAAATGGGGAAGCCAAGGTTCTGGCAATGGAGAGTTTAACTGGCCCAAGGGAATAACCGTAGATAACGAAGGAAATGTTTATGTTGCAGACAACCACCGTATTCAGAAATTCACATCAGATGGCGGTTTTATAACCAAATGGGGAAGTGGGGGTTTTTTAGATGATGGAAAATTTGTGTGCCCTAATGGCGTAGCCGTGGACAATAAAGGGCATGTGTATGTAGCTGATACATATAATCACAGAATTCAAAAGTTTATAAAGATAGATTCTCATATAAAAAAAGGTATCGTGGTCTATCCCAATCCCCTTAGAGTATACTCTCCCTATAATCACACCAAAATTACCTTTGGAGACCGTAGTGAGGCAGATAAGATGCTGCCTGAGGAAGGGACAATTAGAATATACAACATATCTGGAGAATTGATAAAAGATATTAAATTTAACCTTGCTGATGGTGGGAAAAAGGAATGGGATGTGAAGAATAACGAAGGGAAGCCTTTGGCAAGTGGAGTATATATTTATGTAATCACCAATCCTGCTGGTGAGAAGTGCACTGGCAAGATTGGAATAGTGAAATAGCTGTAAGCTATAAGCTTTAAGAAAGGAGGCCGTGATGAAGAAGTTATTGGCATTAGGTTTGGTGTTAGGGTTTTGTGGGATAGCCTTTGCAGGGCTTGAGGAACAGACCTGGTATCCATCTGGTGATGGGCAATACAGGGTTGAAGATAGCAAGATTCTTTTTCTATAGCTTGACGATCATTAAAAAGAATGGTAGATATGGTGGTGATGAAGAGAGGATTTTTTATCAACTGGATATTTCTTGTTGGGTTTCTGTTTATGACCTGCCCGGCCTATTGCGGGGAGTATTATGAGTTTGCAGCAAAGTGGGGAGGGTATGGCACGGGGAGTGGGCAGTTTAAAAGCCCTGAGGGAATAGCTATAGATAATCAAGGAAATCTTTATGTTGCTGATACAAAAAATGATCGTATCCAAAAATTCACAAGGGATGGCACTTTTATTACCAAATGGGAGAGCGGATATCCTAGGGGTGTAACTACAGATATGGCAGGAAATGTCTATGTTGCGGATACTTCTAATCACCGTATCCAGAAGTTTAGAAAGATAGAGTTGTTTTCTCGCATAAAAAGAGATGTCACGGTCTATCCAAATCCTCTTAAGGTTTATAACCATACTAAAATCACATTTGGAGACCGTAGTGATTCAGATAAAATGTTGCCTGAAAAAGGAACAATTAAGATATATAATATCTCTCGTGAATTGATAAAGACTATTGAATTTAATATTAGTGATGGTGGAAAAAAAGAATGGGATGTTAATAATAATGAAGGGAAGCCTTTGGCAAGTGGAGTATATATTTATGTAATTACCAATCCTGCTGGTGAGAAGTGTATCGGCAAGATTGGAATCGTGAAGTAGCTGTAAGCTATAAGCTTTAAGAAAGGAGGCTGTGATGAAGAAGTTATTGGCATTAGGTTTGGTGTTAGGGTTTTGTGGGATAGCCTTTGCAGGGCTTGAGGAAGAAACCTGGTATCCGTCTGGTGATGGGCAATACAGGGTTGAAAATGGCAAGATTCTGCTCAAAAGCAAGGAGGGGTTCTTTTATATAAAGATACCAAGGGAAGAGCCTAAGGATAACTTTGTTCTCAGCCTGAAGGCAAAGATTATATCAGGCAATATGCTCATCTTCTTTGCTGACGGTGGTTATAGACTCACTCTGGGAGATGGAGCAAGGTTAGAAAGGATCAGTGGTATGGCATACAGGGGTTCTGGAACTGTGATAGCTCAGAATCCTTATTGGAAAGCAAAGTCCGATTCCTGGCATAAGATGGAGATTACAAAGAAGGATGCCTATATAGAAGTGAAAATTGATGATAATCTTGCTTTAGTCTCTGCACAAAGCTGGGGTTGGTCTGGAGCAGATATTGGATTGGGGGTAGATAATGGGGGAGAGGCAAAATTTGACAATATAGAAATAATCCCAACAGAGAAAAAGACAAGGCATGGTATAGACCCGAGGACAAATGAGGATGAAATATATACGGATAAATTAACCCATGAGTTTATCACCTCAAAGGCAACAAACAACTTTTCTTCTTCTGAAAACCATTGGAATTACTACAAAAATAGGGTGTTATGGGGAAGCAATCATGAAGATAGAGAAGATATATTGGGGGATGATTGGAGATTTGAGTTTACAGCAAAACATTTCTACAATCCTGCCACAGGATTAGGACTTACCCTACCTGATTGGCCTTGGCCTTTACCTTCTGGCCTTCAAGATTCATCCCTAACGAAGGCAAAAGAAGTCTTGTGGCCATCTATTATTGAGGATTATAGTAAAGGAAGAAAGTGGGAGGCTTATTATACCTTAGGGAGGATAGCCCATCTTTTAGAAGATACTACCTCTCCAGCACATTGCCATCTTATTCCTCATAATTTAAGGGATTGGGATGACGATATATTTGAAAAATGGTGTCCCAAGCAGGATAGCTCGAATGCCTACTCCACTACACAGATAAGCGAACATAGTAGCCTTGATGATTTCTTCAAAGAAACCGCCTACCTTGCCTTTGGACAAGCCACTCAGACTATAAATGGAATCACAGCCAATGAGGTGAATAGTATTGTCAACCAGGTCTATGAAGCAAGCAGTTCTGGAAATGGTAAATATAAAACTTATAAGATGAGCAAAACAGAAGATGGCTCTTGCCAGGAGTATCTGAAAAGATATATGCCAAAGGCGATCCTTAAGCCATCAGGAGGGTTTAGTGCCAAGTATTATAACAACAAGGATTTATCTGGCAATCCTATACTTACCCCAACAGATTTGGATATCGACTTTGATTGGGGGAAGGAATCACCAAAAGATGGGGTAGTGAATGCAGATCAGTTCTCTGTAAGATGGGAGGGGGTTGTGACTGTTTCCAAAGTTTGTAAATATACATTTTACACCTTAACAGATGACGGGGTAAGACTCTATGTTGATGGAAGCAAAATAATAGATGACTGGAACAACCATTCTGCAAAGGAAAATAGCCATACAATCTCTCTTAGTGCAGGCAATCATACAATAAAGATGGAATACTATGAGAATACAGGGAATGCTGTGGCTAAGCTCTACTGGGAGAGCGAGGAAGATAACATCAGAGTAGAGACCTTAGCCAAATATATCTTTCCAGCAACCATAATGAAGGTTGGGGGGTTGCTTAAGTATTTTGATCAGAAAAAACAGGATATTACAATTGACCCAGATTATATCATAGCCAACGGCGATTTTATAAAATGTCTTACTCAGGAAGCAGAACCAGGCAAAAAGTATATATTTAAGCTCACTTTGAAAAACTTAGGAGACCTGACAAACAATATAAAGGTATCTGCCAGGGTTGTCTATATAATGAGGAAAGGAAATGAAGATAAAGAGTTTGGTATTGGAACCTTTACAAGCCTGGTTTCTCTCAATCCTGGGGAAGGAAGGGTTGGCATTGAATCTTCTGCATTTATTGTTCCATGGGCATCTTATATGCTGAAGGCTTATTGCAGCCTTGAGTATGCAGGTAAAATCATTTCAGTAGAACCACCTTCTTATGAGTATGTATCAGCAACACCCATAATCATAGAAGCACCTTCAAGCATAGAGATAACACCAGACAATTTCAATCAACCTGTCCCGATCACCATTATTGTAAAAGGCTCAGGCACAGGCCCCCTTGAGAGTGCTGAAGTTACCCTTTCTGGTTATGTAAGCCCAGGTATAACTGCAAAAACAGTGAATGGAAAGGCATCTTTTAAGATAGTGCTAGATAAACAGGATGAGCAACTTAAGGATATATGGGTTAGTGTTTATACAGGAGATGTTATTGGAAACTATGAAAGATGGAAATCTTTAAGCATAACAATGTTTGATGAAAACCCGCCAAAGATCACAAAAGGTCCAGAGGTAAAACAGGTAGGGGCTGGCTCTGCCATAATCTATTGGGAAACAGATGTTAAAACCCCAACAAATTTTGTTGAGTATAGCATAGGCTTCACTTATGAAGCAACAGCAATGGGAAGATCTGGAAGTTCGAGCCATACAGTCTATTTGACAGAGCTTTTGGCTTTAACAACCTATAACTATAGGGTAAAATCCTCTGATGTCTATGGAAATATAGGAGCAAGTGGAAACTTCACATTTACTACAAAGGATTCTAGAACAATGCCCTATCTAAAGGTTTTCTCTCCAGAAGAAGGGGCAATTTTAAAGGGTATGGTCAATATCTCCTTGGAGACATTCGATTACGAGACCTTAACTCTCACCCTGTCTTTGATAAATAAAAATAATGAACTGAGTCCTATAGGAAGTTGTTCGGTACTTCCAGGCACAAACACAATAGAATTTCCGTTTGATACAGAAAACCGCTCTGATGGAAACTATACATTAGAAGTAGTAGTTAATGATGGTTCTGATGTTGCTATTGCAAGGAGAACATTTACTATCCAAAATTGGCCATCGTCCAATAGTGTTTTTTCCATATCCCAATCCCTTTAATAATGCTGTCTATTTTGCTTATATCTTGAAAGAATCGGCAAATATAGAAATAAAGGTCTGGCGTCTTCCCGATGGAAAAAAGGTTTTGGATACTAGCTTCTCTCAGCCACCAGGTTATTATACTGCACCTGGTAAGGCTTACTGTTGGAGTTATGATAGTTATGCTGTATATTTTGTTAAGTTTAAAATAAACGGCCAGGAGACAGAGTTTAAAGTTGGAAGGTCTTCAAGTGCACCTATTGTAAACATTCTCTCACCAGCATCAAAAGAAACAGTGAGTGGAATCAAGGAAATCAAATGGGGCGCATCCAATGTAAGTGGAAATGTCCTCCTTGAATATAGCTCCAACGAAGGGGCAAAATCCTGGAATACGATAGCACAAGTGCCTGCGAGTTCAGGTTCCTATAATTGGAATACCAATGACCTTCCCAATGGAGATAGGTATGCAATAAAGGTATCTAATGCAGGAAACACTCTGGTTTACTCTGGGGTATTTGCTGTTAACAATAAACCTTCTTCTCCTCCAGAAGTAGAAGTCCTTTCTCCTGAAGGAGGGGTTATATATAAGGATTTTCAAGATATCCAATGGAAAGCAACCTCTTCTTCAGGTCTTCCTCTACTTATAAATCTATATCTCAGTTTAGACGACGGAGCTAACTGGGTTCCTTTGGCCTTACGAGAGGAGAATGATGGACTATATAGATGGGATACGAGACGAATAGAGGACGGGCTTAATTATAGGATAAAGTTGAAGGTGACTGATGGAATATCAATGAGTGAGGTTCATTCTGGAAGGTTTGGTGTGCTTAATAATCTATTGCCCAATTGGAAGAAGGATGTAGAGCTTGCTATTGCAAAAGGAAGTCATGAATTTCTGAATGCAGCCCCATCTGTAGGAGTAAATGAGGAAAATCTCTATCTTGTGTGGAACGATGCAAGGGATTGGGGATATCAAGATGAAATGTACAATCATGAGCTGTATCTGAAGAAAAGCAATGATTTTGGAGAGACATGGGGACAAGATACAAGGATAACAAGCGTCCAAACCAAAACTCAACTTATTTGGCCTAATATAGCTGTGAATGGAAATATTATTCACATTGTGTGGGAGGAGAGAGAAAAGAAGGTTTTTGAAGAAAGTGGAGTCACATATAAGATTATTGTTTATAGAATATGTTATAAGAGAAGTGAGGATGGAGGAGAGACCTGGAGCGAAGATGTTGTTTTGAAAGAAGCAAATTGGAGATGGAAAGAGTATGAAAAAGTCCATCGTCCAAATATTGTAATAGATGGTGAAAAGGTCTTTGTGCTATGGGAAGCACTTAGGAAAGGGGAAGGTTCTCAAATGGAAGGGTTTCAGATATACCTTAAAAGGAGTGTTGATGGAGGAGAAAGCTGGGAAGAGGAGAAGAAGATAACCAATACCCCTTATCCAGGAGCAGAAGCAATCTATATCTCTACAGGAATAAACTCTGCAGGCCTCCATATAGGTTGGATAGAATACGCTCCTAATTTAGGCTATTGTAAACTTTATTACAAAAGGAGTCCAGATTTTGGTATCTCCTGGGAAGAGCAGGTAAAGATAGGAAATTTGTTCTATTCTGGAGGAAGGGTAGAAACGCTTTCTTCTGGGAAGGCTTATATAAGGTATAGTATGTATGTAAGAAAAGAGGGGGTAGTATTTGTTTGGAGCGATGAATTTGAGAAAGCAGTATATTGCCGAAATAGCAAAGATGGAGCAGTGTGGGAAGAGAAGATAAAGCTTTTTGATCTCTCTGACCATTTCTGGATGGTTTCACCATTAATAATAGAAGACAGATATGGGTGGCTACATCTCTTTTGGCAAGAGGATTATAAGAAACAATTTCGAAAGATTAGGTATGGAAAGAGTAGAGATGGAATAAATTGGGAAATAGAAAAAGAAAAGATTGCCATTTGTAATTATAACTACCACACCTCTTTACCTTCCGCAGCAACTACAATTAAGGATATTCATCTGTTTTGGATAGACTATTGGACAGAGTATAAAAATAAGAGTTACTCTATTTATTACAAATCAGGTCTTCTTGACCCAACCCCACCCAAAATCCCTGTTGTAACCGACAGCGGAAGATACGCATCAAGCACAACTCAACTGAATATTCAATATCAAGCATCTGATTTAGAGTCAGGGATAGCTGAGTATCAGTATGCCATTGGCACATATCCTGGAGAGAGGGATATAAGAGATTGGACCTCTGTTGGAACCGATACCGAAGCAACTATAACCGGTTTATCACTGACTCAGGGCAAGACCTATTATGTGGCTGTTAAGGCAAGGAATCCTGGGGGCTTGTGGGGTGATGCAGGCTATTCTGATGGGATAAAAGTGGATATTACCCCTCCAACTCAGCCAAAGGTTACAGATAGAGGGACATATACCAACCTCATCAGCCAATTATCCTGTGATTGGTCATCATCTGACCCTGAATCAGGTGTTGAATACTTCTATTGTGTTGGAACAACCAAAGGAGGAACGGATATAGTTGAGTGGAGAGAAGCTGGGCCATCAAGAGGTGTAAACCTCGTTGGAATATCTTTAAATCACGGTACAACCTATTATTTCTCAGTAAAGGCAAGGAATGGTGCAGGGCTATGGTCTGATACAGGATATTCTGATGGGATAACGGTTTCCTCAAAGGTCTCCCTCTTTGGCAAAATCACAGATTCCATATACAATCACCCAGTATCCGGTGCAACTGTAGAAGTTATCAAAGATGGAAGCATAATTGCTTCTTGCTCCTCTGATTCAAGCGGTGAATATCGAATAGATGACTTAATCTCAGGCACATACCAGATAAGGGTAAAGAAAGAGAGGATATACAGATGGTGGTGGTGGACCTGGAGGATTTTAGAGTATATCCCCCATACCAGGTTTTCCGTATCAATAGAAGGCAAGGAACCTGTTGACTTCTATCTTTCAGTGGCCTCCTGGGTTGAGACCGTCTATATTTGCGAGGGGAATGTAGCTAATACGGATGAAGGAAAGAATATGGATGTGAGCATCAGGGTAAACTATGACCCACATTACTGGTTTTATCTCTACCCGAATGATCCTAACTATGAAATAAAGAACTTCTCCCGTTGCTCCATAGGTCAAAATGGATGCTGGGCAGTGAGATGGTGGTGGTGGTGGCCTATCTACAAATGGTATAATATCGACTGGGACAATGGGACATATATAGATGAAGCCAACAATAGGCTACATGTAAAGGTATGGATTAGTGGATACTGGTGGAGAAGGGCATACTTTAACTCAAGGTATACGATTGAGGCTCAGGAGAGAAAAGGCCTGTCTTCTACCTCTCTTCACCCTGTATTGAAGTTCGAAGAGCCAAAAAGGAGCTTTTCTCCTGGAAAAGTGAAGCTTCAGGTTCTTTCAGGAGAAGACAGGGGAAAAATGGGCATTGCCGAAGCAGATGCCGAGGTAGTCTCAATTATGATAAAAGATGTCAAGGATTCCCTGACTACAGCAGAGATCAAGCTCCAATATGACCCAAAGGTGCTTCAAATAGAGGATGTGAAAGCTCCTGTGCTTCCTGATCCTTCCTTGGCTGTATTCTGTTCAAAGGATACAGATGGAATCAGGGGCTTGGAGAACAACAACTCCCTGACCATTAGAACCTTGATAGTAGATAAAGATATGCTGATTGGAACATATACAGACACAGGATCTTCTTCTCTCTCTTATGGCACAGAGACAGAACAAGGAACAGAGACAACAGAAGAAGAGAATATTGCCCCCATTGCCCATCTGATGGTCAAGCCTAAAAAATCAGGAAAAACACTCTCTGTAAATGATATTATGTCGTTGATCTCCATTCAGTCTTGCGAACTGAAAAATGCCCAGGGAGAAGAGATCAAAGTAGATATAGAAGAAGATGAGGCAAGCCTTCCTTCACCAAAGGAAAACCAGCTTCTCCAATCCTTCCCCAACCCAGCCGGAGATGGATGCTGGATACCTTTTCAATTAGCATTTAGCATTGAGCATTTATCAATTAACATTTATAATATTGTTGGTCAGAAGGTCCGAACAATAGATGCAGGCCCAAGAAAGGCAGGTTTCTACACAAAGCAAGACAGGGCAATATACTGGGATAGAAGGAATGATAGTGGACAAAGAGTGGCTTCTGGTTTATACTACATTAACCTGAAGGCAGGAGAGTTTTCTGCGACAAAGGCGATGGTGGTGAAATAGCTGTAAGTGATAAGCTGTAAGGATTAAGCCTGAAAGAGAGATGGCTTGCGCACAACACGCATCATCCCCCCATCCACTACTATCAAGACATTTTACAGCCAATATCTTGCAATTCCAGGCAACACCAGCAATGCCTTTGCCATTGTTTGTAGAGGCCGCTGCTATTCCAGCCACATGGGTTCCGTGACTATGACCATTAAGGGAATGGTCATCCATAGGATCAGAATCATTATTTGCATAATCCCATCCCTTTATTACCTTATCTTTGAGATCAGGATGGTCATAATCAACACCTGTGTCTATGATAGCAATTATAACAGTCTCTGTTCCCTTCTCTATATCCCAGGCTGATGGTGCCTGAATCTTGGGCAGCCCCCATTGATTACCAAAATAAGTGTCATTGGGTGTGCCGCAGATATGCCTGATATAATTCGGCTCTGCATAAATAATATCAGGATTACTCTGGGGGGTTTTAATCATTTTCTCTACACTGCTTTTGGAAAAGCTAATTTTGTAGGTTGTCTCAAAGAGAGGCTCTATAGAGAGGATATTTGTCGCCTTGCTTTTGATGCTTGCAGGAGATACACCATTTCTAAACTTAACTAACACCTCTTCTTCTTTATAGAGAGAAAAAGCAGGCAGGGATAATAAAAGTAAGATAGCTATCCTTCTTAACACCCATAAATTTTACCGAAAATCCCCTCTTTTATCAAGAAAAACTTGAGGAGTGTTTTAAGAAAACCAAAAACTTTGTTTGACTTTATAAGGTTAGAATTGGTATAATGAGCTTCTATGAAATTAAAGATTAGATTAATAAAGAGTGGATATGGAAGGATTCCCAAGCATAGAAAGACGCTTATGGCTTTAGGTCTGACTAAAATGGGAAGAGATGTGGTAAAGCCTGATAACCCTATGGTTAGAGGGATGATAGGTAAAGTGGCTTATTTGCTTAAAGTGGAGGAGGTAGAAGATGGGGCTTGATTCCTTAAAGAGACCAGAAGGTGCGGTAAAGAAGAGAAAGAGAGCCGGCCGTGGAGTAGGTTCAGGCAAGGGAAGGACAGCCGGAAAAGGAACAAAAGGAGGCCAGGCAAGGAAAGGCTATAAAAAGAAGCCTGGTTTTGAGGGTGGACAGATGCCCTATGCCAGAAGAATTCCAAAGAGAGGATTTTCCAGCACAAACCTTGATTATCAGATAGTGAATATCGGGAGCTTAAATCAATTTGAGCCTAACTCTATTGTGAACCAGGAGACTCTTTACAAACTGAGACTTATAAGAAAGAAGAACCAGGAGGTAAAGCTTTTGGCAAACGGTGAGATCAACATTCCTTTAATAATTAAAGTAAATGCCCTATCAGAAAGAGCAAAAGAGAAGATTTTGGCTATTGGAGGTAAGATAACTTAATCACTTTTGCTGGGATGGTTCACTCTTGTTTGAAAGCTTAAAGGTTAAAAAATGGAAATTAGAAATTAGGTAACACTTTACCCAACTGAAGCGTTCTTTGACAAAAAAAGTAAAACCCATTTTACATTTTGAACTGAACGCTTACCATTTTTCTTTGGTTGAGATATATCTTTCTAATTTTGGCAAGTATATCTTTTGTTACATCCTTTCTGAAGTCAGGGTATGTCCATGGATAGGTGGCGAATCCTCCTTTGACAAATGCAAGGGTTAGTTCTCCGTAAATCCCTTTTCCCAGATAGAGCCTAAAGGGATTCTCCTTTGTGCTGGCAAGAATAATAGAGTTTTTGGTGAGTATGCCAGGGTCAAGGTTTATTCTCCTTTTTCCGCTACAAGATAAGGCTATCTCTATCTGGTTAGAGAAAATCTTTGTCTCTAAGAGAGAGTCTGGCAGAATGAGCCTTCTAAATGAAACAAACCTCCTATATAGTGGCTCACCGAGTTCTTCATTATAGTAAGTTGTAGAGTCAAAAGGGATGGTTTCAGAGATAAAATCAATCTCTCCAAACCTTCTTGCCAGAATAGAGCAAGCAGTATCAAATAGGCTTCTGTTGGCTGTCAACATTCCGCAGATGAGCTTTACCATTTCTGGAGGCTTACAAACTCCCATTCTCTTGTTAAGTAATTGTAAGTGTTCAGGTAGTGTCCGAAAAGGGGATAAAATTCATTGCAAATTGCAAATTTAGCATTTGAAATGATTTATCTCCATTTGGACAAGATGCTGAACGGTTACAAAGTATTACTATTTATCATCCTCTATCTCTCCAACAATCTCCTCTAAAAGGTCTTCCATTGTTACTATTCCCACAACCTTTTGTCTCTCTTTCACAATACCCAAATGTATCTTCTTCTTCTGAAACTCTTTAAGTAGGTCATTGGTCTTCTCTTCTGCCAAAACTATATGAGGGGAACGGACAAAAGAAGAGATTGAACCATCTTTTCCAAAGTAGCAAAGGATCTCCTTTGTGTGAAGAACACCCACAATATTGCTTTTTTCCTTTTGATAGACAGGGATACGAGAATACCCCCATCTTCTGACAACTCCAAGAAGCTCTTTGATAGTGGCCTCTTCATTTATAGAGACAACATTAGAGATTGGCACCATCACATCCTTCACTAAGGTATCAGTAAACCTTAAAATTCTACTGATCATCCTCTTTTCCTCTTCCTCTATTGCCCCTTCTTTATGACCTGCTTTAACTATGGTTTCAACCTCTGCTTGAGTCAAACCCTTATCCTCTGGCAAAAAATGAGCTAAAATATCTACTACCCAATTAGCAAGAAGGATGAAACACTTTATCAATGGAGAGAATATCTGTAAAAAGCATTTAACAGGCCAAGCCACCTTCTCCGCCACTTTTTCGCTTCTTGCTGCACCAAAAGCTATGGGAAACATCTCAGCAAAAATAATGATGACTATGCTCATCACTATAATTGAGAGAAGGGCAGCTAACTCTCTCTTCCATCCCCGAGCAGTAAAGATGTCAAGAAAGATGGTTGTAGTTATCACACAGGCAAGGATGTTTACAACGACTGTTCCTGAAAGAAGCCCGGTAAGCAGTCTGTTTGGATGTTTCAAGAGCTCAGTCAAAGTAGGGTTTTTTAGCCTTTTGAGCTTAAGCTTTGAAAGAGAGATCAAAGCCGCTTCACTGCCAGAGAAGAATGCAGAAAGGACAATAAGAAAGATAACTAAGCCAATCTTTAATTCTATCACGGATTTTTACTAAGCAAGATGCGATTAAGGGCTTCTTTCGCATCAAAGTTGGTCTTTTCTTTAGAAAGAACTTTTCTATACTCTCCTTCAGCTAAGACTAAATCTTCTTTCTTTTCATAGATTTTAGCCAGCAAGAGATGGATATTTATCTCTATATCTTTTGGCAAAGACCTTTTGCCTATCCTCTGTAAGTGCAAAAAAGCTGTGTCAAAATCCCCTTTCTCGTAGTAGCAAAATCCTAAATTATAGAGGATGATTGGATCCCTTGGAGAGAAGTCCAGAGCCTTTTTATAATACGAAAGGGCATCATCCAATGCCCCTCTTAGAAGAAGGATATGGCCAAGATAGAGAAACATCTCTTTTTTCTTTAAGCCACCCTTTTCTGAAGATATGAAGGAATCCTCTGCCTTTTTATAGAGGCTATCCTTTTCATCAGAGAACTTTGCTATCTTAAAGTAAGCCTGTCCCAAAGAATAAAATGTCTTTGGGTCTTTCTTTTTCGAAAGAGCCTTCTCATAAAGGAGAATAGCCCCATCCAATAATTGCTTTGTTTCTTCTGTTGATGTAAGATGAAGGGCTTTGTTGCAATAGGCATCTGCCAGATTAAGGATTGCTTTGGGGTCATTGGGTGCTTTGTTTAGCCTTGCCTCATAAATCTCTATTGGGCCCACATATCTTCCTTCTTCTAATCTTGTAAACCCAAAGACAATAAGAATAATACTGGCAAGAAAAAGCCTGCCTCTTATGGTAAAATAGTGCTTTTTATCCTGCTTCACACTTTTTTTCTGTTTTGCCCACGATTACATGGGCTGGACGAAGGAGATTGCCGGAAAGCAAGAAACCTGCTTGAAGCTCCTCAATAATCTTGCCGTCATGCTCTTCATGGGTTGGACAGGTAGCAATAGCAGTATGAAATGATGGGCTAAACTGCTCTTTATCTGTTTTGAGCCTCTCAATCTGCTTATTTTTTAGAATCTCGGAAAATTGGCGAAGGATAAAGGAGAGACCTTCCTTAAGTTTTTCAGCGTCTTTTTCTTTGCTTGCTCTTTCTAATGAATCAAAGATAGCCAGAAACTCTAAAATAAGGTTTGTCTCGATGCTTTTTCTTAGAGAAAGATACTCTCTCTCCTTTTGCTTCTTATAATTTTCAAAGTCTGCTTTTGTTCTCTTTGCCAGGTCCAAATATTCCTCTATCTTTCTATCCCTTTCCTCTATTTC
This sequence comes from bacterium, assembly GCA_030018505.1. GTDB lineage: Bacteria > UBA9089 > UBA9088 > UBA9088 > JAGUXG01 > JAGUXG01. Next base: position 1,077 of record JASEHO010000003.1, on the reverse strand, counting down.
AAGAAGAAGGTCTTTCTTTGTTCTCTTTTTTACTTCAACCATCCTATTCTCCGAATGGGCCAGTGAATAAACAGAGCCTTTCCCCTAATGAGCTTTTCAGGGACAAAACCCCAGACTCTACTGTCTGAACTCATATCGCGATTGTCGCCCATAGCAAAATAATGATTATCTGGCACTTTAATAGGCTCTCTCCAGTTATCCATTATAGAGTATCCAGAGAGGGGTTGATAGGGGAAGCAATGAACCTTATATGGCTCATCCAGTCTCTTTCCGTTTACATAGACATCCCTATTTTTAATCATTATCTCATCACCAGGGGTGCCTATCACCCTTTTTATAAAATCCTTGTGTGGGTCAAGGTCAACCCGGCTAATAGTTGCTGCCCAAACTATAGGTGATATAATCCTAATGAAAACGCCTTTGTCTGAGAAGTTTTGCGGATCTCTAAAAACAATTATCTCTCCTTGCTTGGGTCTGTTCCACTTTTTAACCTGTTTATCAGTAAAGGGGGCGGTGAGCGAATATGAGCATTTTGAAGCAAAGAGCTGGTCTCCTATCTTAAGGGTTGGAATCATTGAGCCAGATGGAATTCTATAAGGCTGAATGAGAAGTGTCCTGATGACTAAAGCAATAGCTAACGCCCATAGCACCGAGACAATCCATTCCTTTGTTTTTCCAGAAAAATCCTTCTTTTTTTTCACTAAAAAAATGATAAGCGTTTCCCTTCTATTTTGTCAACCTTTTGTTAGCTACAATCAGCGTAACATTTTACTCATCTCTCGTAACAATAAAGTAAACAGCCATAAGAAGGTTTCTATAATCACGAATGCAATAATTAATTGCTTTTTTCTCTACCTTTGCTATAAACTAATAAATGAAGGAAGGGCAAAAAGTTATTAAAAGTCCCCATAGACTAGCGGTTAGGTCACGGGCCTTTCACGCCCGGAGCAGGGGTTCAAATCCCCTTGGGGATATAAAAAAATGCGTAACCGTTCAGGCTATGCGTCAGGAGTGTAAGAAGGGGGATAAGGAGATAAGGGAGATAGGGAATATAGAGATGAGGGAAGACTTGCTTAC
>JASEHO010000039.1 GCA_030018505.1 bacterium | reverse complement strand
ACTCCCTTAGCCTTGACATCCTGTACCTTTCAGAAGCCCATAACTGAGGGATTACGACAAGAAGTAGAAAATTATTGACAGAGAATGTGGTTGAGGGATATAATTTTTTAATTATGGAGATGAGAATACCAAAGATTGAAGAGGAGGTGAAGCAGATGAGAAAAAAGGCAACATAATAATTAAAGTAAGGTAGGTAGGGGAAGTCCTGTGAGATTCAGGCGCTGTCCCGCAACGGTAATGCACTTAAAGTGATAAGCCCGGTCTATTATCTACAAAGATAATCGCCTTCGCGGAAAGGAAAAGGGAGAATATATCCCCAACCAGCGAGGTTGGGTTTTTTATTTTGGAGGTATGGAGATGAAGAAACTTTTGGTATTGGGATTGGTATTGGGTTTAGGAAAGGTATTTGGAGCAGATGGCACACCGACCATTATGGTCTATGGAGAAGAGGTTGTGGTTACGGCAAGGAGGATAGCAGAGAAGGTAAAAGATACCCCTGTTTCGGTCACAGTGATTACCAGAGAGAAGATTAAGGCTTCTGGAGCTGCGACTGTAGTCGAAGTTTTACGAGGTGTGCCTGGTCTTGATATTGCTCAGACCGGAGCCTTTGGTGGTGCGGCATCCTGTTTCTTGCGTGGAGCAAAGTCAGAGCATACCTTAGTAATGATCGATGGCGTAGAGGTGAATGATCCTATTTCACCGGGCAGGGGGTTTGATTTTGGTCATCTCTCAACAGCAGGCATTGAGCAGATCGAGATCATTCGTGGTTCGCATGGAATCTTTTATGGCTCTGATGCTATAGGCGGGGTGATCAATATTATCACCAGAAAAGGAGAAAAATCAGCATTTTCTATGTCAGCAGAGGAAGGCAAGTATAACACCAAGCAAAAGATGGTTGAAATGAGCATAGCAGAAGGCCCTTTCAACTACAACTTTGCAGTAGCTATGCAAGACTCTGATGGTATTTCTAAGGCAGCAGGTGGCACAGAGACAGATGGTTATCACAGTACCACTGTCCTTGGTAATTTTGGATTTACTCCCTCTGAGAATATTAAGATCAATCTTTCGGCCAACTACAACAAGGCAAACTTTGACATTGACTATGGAGCATCAGATGATGATCCCAATTTTACGAGCAATAGTGAAAGCATGGTCTTAAAAGGAGAGATAGATATGGCTTCGGCCTCATGGCTGAAAGGGAAGATAATCCTTTCAGTCTTTAAGATAAAAAGAGGAGATGATAATGGAACAGATACCACAAAACCCTTTGATTGGTCAACTGCCTGGTATAGGGGAAAGAATACAAAGATTGCCTGGCAGCAAGAGATTTCCCCTGACACAAAACCCGTAGGTTTTGACTTTATCTATGGGATCGAGCATGAAGAAGAAGAGGGTGAGTCTTACTGGGATGGAGAGGGCACAGGAACTTGGGGTTGGTGGTCCTCAACAGATAAGCTTGAAAAGAAGAAAGAGAATAATACTGGATACTATTTTCAAGGAAAGCTGAAGACAAAAAATATTGACTTTTCTGCTGGAGCAAGGCTTGATGATCACTCAAGGTTTGGTGAGAAGATGACATATAGGATTTCTTGTCTTCGCAAGGTTGAAAAGACCCGAATCAGGGCGAGTTGGGCGACTGGATTCAAGGCTCCATCACTCTATCAATTGTATTCGGCCTATGGAACTACAAGCCTTGAGCCGGATGAGTCAACAAGCTATGAGCTTGGCATTAAGCAAGAGATAGGAAAAAGGGCATTGATTGGTTTTACCTATTTCCAGAATAAGTTCAAAAATATGGTAGGCTATGATTTTGTCACCTGGAAATATAAGAATATTGGCCAGGCAGAAACAGATGGAGTCGAAACACTGATCCATGTCAGACCCACTGACAATCTAACATTTGAAGCAAACTACACCTATACCCATACAGAGGATAAAGCTACAGGTCTTCCGCTTCTCAAAAGGCCAAAATATAAATCGGGCTTTAATCTCTGCTATTCTCCAAAAAAGGCCAATATCAACCTTTCCTGGATACATATTGGCAAAAGAGAGGATGTCGGCCAGATTACACTTCCCTCTTATGAATTGGTCAACCTGAACGCCTCTTACAACCTAACAGATTGGTTCTCTCTATTCTGTCGCGCAGAAAACCTCTTTGACGAGGAGTATGAGGAGGTAAAAGGTTACAACACCCTTGGTCGTTCCTTCTATACTGGAATTAAGATAGGGTTTTGAAAAAGATCATCTTCATAACTGGTGGAGCAAGGAGCGGAAAGAGCCGGTATGCTGTCAAATTAGCCTCTGAGATCTCTCTGGATGTCTTATTCTTGGCAACCTGCATTCCAAAAGATGATGAGATGACAGAAAGGGTAGAAAAACACAGGAAGAATAGACCCAAAGACTGGAATACTCAAGAGGAAGAGAAGGATATTCTGTCTATCCTTAAGGCTTGCAAAAATAGGGTTGTTATCATAGACTGCTTGACGCTCCTTGTCTCAAACCTCCTTTTAGGAGGAGATGATGTAGAAAGAGCAATAAAAGAGCTGGGAGAGTTTCTGAAAGAAGCAACCTTTGTAACAATTATTGTTTCAAATAAAGAAAGGTAATATTCACTCTGGCTGGGGATCACGGCGTAGCAGAAGAAGGGGTTTCTGCCTATCCAAAAGAGGTCACGCCTCAAATGGTCTATAACTTCTTATCAGGGGGTGCAGGCATAAATGTCCTGGCAAGACACATAGGGACTGAGGTAGTAGTGGTAGATATGGGAGTAGCAGAAGAACTCAAAACTCTAAATCCAAAACTAAAAACTAAGAAGATTGGCGAAATATTGCAAAGGGGCCTGCGATGACAAGGGAGGAGGCAATAAGGGCAATTGAGGCAGGGATTTGCGTATTTGAGGAAGAAGGCAGGATTGACATTGTTGGCACAGGGGATATGGGTATTGCCAATACCACCCCTTCATCAGCAATTGTTGCTCTTTATACAGGTGAACCTCCTGAGAGGGTGACAGGTAGAGGCACAGGCATAAATGATGAGGCTTGGAGAAATAAGGTAGAGGTGATCAAGAAGGCATTAAAGATAAATCAGCCGGACCCTTCTGACCCAATAGATGTGCTTTCTAAGGTTGGTGGCTTTGAGATTGGAGGATTGGCTGGTGTAATCTTAGCCGGTGCTGCAAGCAGGATTCCTGTGGTCATAGATGGCTTTATCTCAGGTGCGGCTGCTTTGATATCTGCTAATTTAGAGCCAAAGGTTAAAGATTATCTCTTTGCCAGCCATTGTTCTACCGAGATTGGGCATAGAATTGCCTTAAATAAGATGGGTCTTTCTCCTATCTTAGACCTGAACCTGAGGCTTGGAGAAGGGACGGGCGCGACTCTTGGGATAAATCTTATTGATGGGGCTTGCAAGATTCTGACCCAAATGGCAACCTTCTCCTCTGCTGGTGTCTCTGAAAGATCCTAAAATCTACGCTACATCCTCCACGGCCGTGGTCTGTGTAGCGTAAATTTAAGGTTGAAAATATCCATAAAAGTGAATAAAATAGCTAAAAAGATCAGGATGGACTTTCGGGAGGAAAGGTCAGGGATATGGAAAATTTTGACCGAAAGGTTTGAAATAGAGGTTGTAAAGGATAGGCTTTTGGTTGGGGATTATTTGATCAAAGATATTGTGGTAGAAAGAAAGACTGCCTCTGATTTTGTCCAGTCCATCATTGATGGTCGTCTGTTTATCCAGGCAAAAAGGATGAAGGGGTATAACGATTTGATTGCTATCTTTATTGTTGAAGGCGATATTTTTATAAGACCCCCTTTGATATCCACCCCAATGCCATAAAAGGGGCACTGGTAAGTATAAGCTGTATCTGGCAGATACCAATTCTTACTTCAATAAGCCCAGAAGAGACAGCCGAACTTCTGTGGCTGATGGCAAGTCAAACAGCAGATAAAGGAACAAATTTACATCGGCCTGGTAGGAGACCGAAGAGATGGACAGCCAGACAAATCTATATTCTGCAAGGTCTTCCGGGCATAGGGCCAAAACTGGCCACAAATCTTCTTGATCATTTTGGCAGTATAGAAAAGATATTTACTGCTCCTTGCGAAGAGTTAATAAAAGTGTCTGGAATGGGTAGAAAGAAGGCCGAAGGAATCAGAAAGATAGTCAGTTCAAAATTTAAAAATCTACGCTACAGCTACAATGGCTATGGTGTTTGTAGCGTAAAAATGAGAGATAAAGATGAGAAAGTTGACATTGACAGAAGAGGTGCTTCTCCTCTTAGATGAGTTTATCCTTTTTTCCTATCGACCGATGTTGAAAGTGATCTTGGAGATGCAAGGATATGATCGCAGGGCTGCATTGATCAATCAATTGGGAAAATTGAGAAGAGAGGGGTATGTAAGAAAGGTAAAGAGAAGAGATGGGGTCTTTTTCAGAATTACTGAAGCTGGCAAGAGTCGGATTCAAAAAGGGCCTGTTCCTATCCACAAGGAGAGTCGAATATGGGATAAAAAATGGCGAGTGGTGATTTTTGACATTCCTGAAAAGAGCTATCTTCTGCGGGATAGGCTTCGTCAGGAATTGAAAGAATGGGGTTTTGGAATGCTTCAACAGAGTGTTTGGATATCGCCTCATCCCCTCTTCAGCAAGGTAGAAGAAATAACAAAAAAGTATGATTTGGAAAGGTATCTATTTTTCTTTGAGACCAATCATATAAGCGAAGATGACCAATATTTAGCCCAACGAGTTTGGAATCTAAAGGAGACTAACGATAAATATATTAGGTTTCTTTCCACTTTCAAGGAAGAATTTGAGGAGATAAAAAAGAAGGATGTTGAAGAAGAGGCAATCTTTTTTGTTAGGATAAGGGATGCCATCTCTTTAATACTTTATGATGATCCCCAGTTGCCAAAAGAACTTCTTTTAGAAGATTGGCAGGGATTTAGTGCCTGGAAATTTTATGAAAAATGTAGGGCATATTTTAGAAGAAAGCTCCGAGAAAAAGTTACAGATGAAGATTTTTAGCCACACCCTTTACGCTTGATTCAAAGACAAAATTTACGCTACAGCCACAATGGCCGTGGAGTGGAAAGGAAGGGTTTTTATGAAGAGGTTTTTGGTGGCGGTAGGGTTTTTGACGATTATTTCTGTTGGGAAAAGCCAGATAAGGGAAGAAGATTTGGTAGGATCGATGGTCTTTTTTCCTTTGGTTGGTCTGATGATAGGAGGATTTTTGGTGGGGGTGAGGTTTATTAGCTTGCAGGTCTTCTCTCCTGCTGTTGTCTGTGCTCTAGTGATAGCAACCTGGGTTGTTATTACTGGTGCTCTGCATTTGGATGGTTTCTGTGATACTATGGATGGTTTATCTGGTGGAAGGAATAAAGAAGAGATTCTAAAGATAATGGAAGAGCCTAATATTGGGGCAAAGGGTGCAGTGGCTCTGGTCTTTTTCCTTCTATTAAAGGTTTTTTCTGCTCAAGAAGTATCTGCTTTTGGGCTACTTATTGCCCCAATGATAGGTCGCTGGGCGACAGTGGTGGCAGGAAGCATAGCATCTTATCCAAAACCCTCGGGGCTTGGAAAACCCTTTGTTGGTTATATAAAAACCAAAGGGCTCTTCTTATCTACCCTGCCAGTCTTTGTCATTGGTTTAATTCTATTCGCCTTGAACATCTTTTGGTATTTAGCTCTAATACTGCTCTTTGTTTTTGTGGCAGTATCCTATCTTAAAAAGAGAATAGGTGGTATTACAGGGGATAATTTGGGAGCAATCTGTGAGATTGCCGAAACCCTCTCCCTTTTGGTAAAATTTGGGTAAAAATGCAAGGGATAATAGACGGATTAAAAGCAAAGCTAAAGGATAATGTTAGAAGGGATAAGGCTGACAGTTTGCTCTTTTCTGGTGTGCGGGAAAGGGGACGCAACCTTTTTTCTTGACATTATGGTCTAATGTTATATAATTATGCTATGCTATGGATAACAAGAGCAGTAATTGAAAGTCTCCCCTATCATATAACTCAAAGGGGTAACCGCAGAGAGGATATATTTTTTGAAGACTGAGACCGTAAAAAGTATCTTGAATGGCTTCAGGAATATTCCAAATGAAAGATATTTATGGTTTGCGGTAAGGTATGTAGAACGGAATCCTATCCGAGCAAAGATAGTTGACAATGCTGAAGATTATCCATGCATGGTCAAGTGCTGCCGCACATTCTTTTCCTAAGAACAGAGGAAGGGTAGAACGATAAGATAAATAAAAAAGGGTTACGTCTCCTTTCCTCCCTTCCTTAAGTGATATTGTCACTGCAATTGCTCCAGATAAAAATTATGTCTGGATTGGAAGCAATCTTGGCGGTATTACAAAATACGAAAGGGCAAAAGATAGATTTTTGGTCTATTCAGAAGCAAATGGAGATGAGATGGATACAATTACAGTGATAAAAGTGGATAAAGATGCTGTTTGGTTTGGAACAAAGGGAAGGGGAATCCGGGTAAAAAGAAAATAAGGGTAAGAACTATAGAGGCAGGACCAAAGAAGACAGGCTCTTACACCAAGCAAGATAGAGCCATATTCTGGGATGGAAAAAATGATACTGGACAGAAGGTAGCTAATGGATTATACTATATCAACCTAAAGGCAGATAAGTTTTCTGCTACTAAAGCTATGGTGGTGAAGTAGATAAAGAAAATAAGTATTGTGTCCCCATACATAATGATGATACATAATGATGGAAAAGTTTCATAAAGAGTTCCTTGGCAGTGGAATAAGGGTAGTAACAGAGGAGGTGCCTGGGGTGCGGTCTGCCACAGTTGGAATATGGGTAAATGTTGGCTCCTGCTGTGAGAAGGAGGGTGTTGGTGGCGTCTCCCATTTTGTGGAGCATATGATCTTCAAAGGCACACCAGAAAGGACAGCCCGCGAAATATCAGAGACAATAGATAGAATAGGTGGAGATTTAGGGGCATTCACAGGAAAGGAACAGACCTGCTATTATGTGAAGGTTGCTGGTGAGCATATTGAGACAGCCATAACCCTTTTGGCTGATATTCTCAAAAATTCCCTTTTTGTTGATGAGGAGTTTGAGAGGGAGAGGGGTGTTATCCTTGAGGAGATAAGGATGTATGAGGATACACCTGATGAGCTTATCCATGACTTCTTTATCTCGACTGCCCTTCCTCAGCATTCCTTAGGAAGACCTGTCATTGGAAACAATAAGAGCATCCTTGAGTTGAAAAGAGCCAGTCTCCTTAATTACTATAAAGACCATTATACCCCAGACAAGGCTATAATCTCAGTCGCCGGGAATTTCAACTATCTTAAGGTGATGAAGTTAATTACAGAAAATTTTTCAACCCTTTCTGGGGCTCCTTGGGCAATAAACAATGGCCAGCCTGAAATTAAACGCTCCATTGTCAATAAAGAAAAGGATACCGAACAGGTTCATATCTGCCTTGGGACAAAGGGTGTTTCAGCCACAGCAGATGAAAGGTTTGTCCTTTCTCTTTTAGATACAATACTTGGTGGCGGGATGAGTTCCAGACTCTTTTATGAGATTAGAGAAAAGAGAGGGCTTGCCTATCATATAGCTTCTTACTCTTCCTTCTTTAGACCTTGTGGTTTATTCACTGTCTATTGTGGAACATCGCCACAAAACCTCTCTCAGATTATATCTCTGGTAACAAAGGAATTTAAGAAGATAAAGAATGAATTAGTGGATGAAAAGGAGCTTTCCAAGGTAAAGGAGCAATTAAAGGGTGGTCTGCTCCTGGCATTAGAGAATACAGCCCATAGAATGAGCAGGTTGGCAAAGCAGGAGGCATACTTTGAAAGGTTCTTTTCCACAGATGAAATAATAAGAATGATAGATACAGTGACAGCGAATGAGATTATGGGGCTTGCAAATAGACTCTTTCTAAGCGAAACCTTGTGTTGTGCCACAATTGGTCCTATTTCAAGCGAAGATATAGCCAAAATAGAGCTTTCTTGTTAAAAAATGCAAGGATTGATTGGGTCCCCTATGTTTCTTGCCCCATTTTTGGCATGGATAACAGCTCAGCTTATAAAGACTTTAATCTTTGCTGTGAGATACAAACGCTTTGATTTTAGGGGGCTGCTTAAAACAGGTGGAATGCCAAGCTCCCATTCTTCAGGAACAGTTGCTCTGACCACAGTTGTAGGAAGGATAGAGGGATGGACAAGCCCTATTTTTATAGTTACCTTAGTCTTTACCTTTATTATTATGAATGATGCGGCTGGTGTGCGGAGGTCTGCCGGACAACAAGCCAGGCTCCTAAATAAGATGCTTGAAGATGGAAGAGTAGATGCAGAAAGGGTAAAGGAGTTTTTGGGTCATACACCAACTGAGGTTATAGTGGGTGGGATATTGGGTGCTATCATTGGGGTTTTGTTGACATAACAGGTGATTTTCTTGTAACACTTTAAGCCATTATGAAGTAACTCGGTAAAGTTCAATGTAAAATGTAAAATTAGCAATTAGCATCTTAAAATTATTCCTCTTCTTCAAAAGTTAATTGCTAATTGCTCATTGATAATTTTGCAATGAATTACATTTTCTTCTAAGAATGAAAGTCGTTTATTCTCCCAATTACTATGCTGATATTGGCTCACATGTCTTTCCTATGGAGAAGTATGGGCTTATCATAGAGAAACTCTTGAATAATGGGATAATCCTGAAGGAGGATATTATTGAAGCCCCACCTATAGCAGATGGTGGATTGCTTTTGGTTCATACAGGAGAGTATATTAACAAGTTATGGAGAGGCACTTTAACCCATCGTGAGCAAGCAATACTTGAAATTCCTTATTCTTTGAAGCTATTTAAGACATTCCGCTGCGCCTGTAGCGGAACAGCCATAGCGGCAAAGATCTCCTTAAAAGATGGATGTGGCATAAATGTTGGAGGAGGTTTTCATCATGCCTACCCTGACCATGGAGAGGGCTTCTGTCTTTTGAATGATATAGCTGTAGGCGTAAGGGTGCTTCAGCACGAAAATCTGATAAAAAAGGCATTAGTCATTGATTGCGATCTTCACCAGGGAAATGGGACAGCCTTTATATTCAAGAATGACCCTTCTGTCTATACATATTCTATTCATCAGGAGAACATCTACCCATTAAGAAAAGAAAAGAGCAACAGAGATGTGAATCTTAGGCCTGGAACAAGCGAAGGGGAGTATCTGGCTATTTTAGAGGAAGATGTCCTACGGATGATGAATGTGGTGGAACCTGAGCTTATCGTCTATGTGGCTGGGGCGGATCCATACTGCAATGACCAATTAGGTGGTCTAAAGGTTACAATAAGAGGGTTTATAAGAAGGGATGAAATACTCTTTGAGAATGCAAAAAAGAAAGGGGTGCCTATAGTTTTAGTCTTAGCAGGTGGGTATGCTAAGGAAATTTCCGATACTGTTCAGATTCATTATAATGCCATAAAGAAGGCAATGGAATTGTTTAGATAAATGACGGGTAACACTTTACTCATCTGAAGTAACCGAGTAAAGTTCAATGTAAAATGTAAAATTAGCAATTAGCATTTTAAAATTATTCTTCTTCAAATGTTAATTGATAATTGCTCATTGATAATTTTGCAATGAATTCCCTTTTTATTTGGTTGTTACTTCACTTTTAGATGGGTAAATAGTTACAATGCCGGGATGGTGGAACTGGCAGACACGTGCGTTTAAGGGGCGCATGGGGTAACCTATGCGGGTTCGAGTCCCGCTCCCGGCATTTGAAAAAAAATGAAACAAGGCGCAGAGATTTTAATTGATACGCTGATAGAGGAAGGAGTGGATGTAATCTTTGGGTATCAAGGAGGAGCAGTCCTGCCTATATTTGATCTTCTCTATCGGACAAAAGAGCTGAAGGTTGTCTTAGTAAGGCATGAGCAGGCCGCAGCCCATGCCGCAGATGGCTATGCCAGGGAAACAGGTAAAGTCGGGGTCTGTCTGGCTACATCAGGTCCTGGGGCAACAAACTTAGTTACGGGTATTGCCACAGCCTATATGGACTCTATCCCGATTGTGGCTTTGACTGGACAGGTTCCCAGCACAATGATCGGCAATGATGCCTTTCAGGAGGCGGATATTGTTGGTATAACCAGACCCATCACCAAGCAAAATTACTTAGTCAAAAGTGTAGAAGATCTTGGCAAAATAGTGAAAGAGGCGTTCTATTTGGCCAGATCAGGAAGACCAGGCCCTGTTTTGATTGATATTCCAAAGGATGTTTCCACTGGCAAGTGCAAATCTCTTAGATTGGGAGCCGTTTCCATTAGAAGCTATAACCCTACACACAAAGGTCATCCACTTCAGATAAAGAAGGCGGCAGAAGCAATAGCTAAGGCAAAGAGACCTGTCATTTATGCAGGTGGAGGTGTTATCTTAAGCAATGCAGCTGATAAACTGAAAGAATTAGCTGAAAAGACCCAGATTCCAGTTACCAATACCCTGATGGGTCTGGGTGGATTCCCGGGAACCCATCCATTATCCCTTGGAATGCTCGGTATGCACGGCACAAAGTATGCAAATTTTGCTATCAGCGAGGCAGACCTTCTCATCGCTATTGGGGCCAGGTTTGATGACAGAATTACTGGAAAGATGGATGAGTTTGCCAAAGGTGCAACAATCATTCACATTGACATTGACCCCTCAGAGATAAGCAAGAATATCAAGTGTCATATCCCGATTGTTGGAGATGTTGGACAAATTTTGGAGGAACTGAATAAGATAGCCGAGCCCCCAGAGATTTCCGAGTGGCTTTCCAAGATTTTTGCATGGAAGAAAGGATACCCGCTTACCTATAAGGATGATGACCAGTTAAGACCCCAGTATGTTATAGAAAAGATTTATGAACTCACCAATGGAGAGGCAATTATCACCACTGAGGTTGGTCAGAATCAGATGTGGGCGGCACAGTATTATAAGTTTGATAAGCCAAGAAGGTTTTTGTCCTCAGGCGGGCTTGGCACAATGGGCTATGGGTTTCCAGCAGCAATTGGCGCTCAGGTCGCTAACCCTAAGGCAACTGTCTTTGATATTGCTGGGGATGGCTCTATCCAGATGAATATTCAGGAACTTGCCACCTGTGTCCAGGAGAAGCTGCCAGTGAAAATAGCTATATTGAATAATCAGTATCTGGGAATGGTCAGGCAGTGGCAGGAGCTATTCTATGACAAGAGATACTCTCATACTGATATTAGTGTTGCCCCTGATTTTGTAAAGTTGGCAGAGGCTTATGGCATCTTAGGAATAAGGGTAGAAAAGAAAGAAGAGGTTACGAAAGCAATAAAGGAGGCGATAGCCTATAAAGGTCCAGCCTTGCTTGACTTTAGGATAGTCCGCGAGGAGAATGTCTTTCCTATGGTTCCAGCAGGTGCGGCTCTAACCCAGATGATGGATGGGATTGCTTGAAAGGGTTAAGAGTTATGAGTTAAGAGTGAATAGGAAATACCTATGACTATAAACTATAGACTATAAACTATAAACTATATATGAGACACATAATATCTGTTTTGGTTGAGAATAAGTTTGGGGTTTTAGCAAGGGTAGCTGGGCTTTTTTCTGGAAGGGGTTATAATATTGACTCCCTCTGTGTTGCCCCAACAGATGACCCGACTGTCTCTCGGATGACTATCGTTACTGCTGGAGATGAGAAGATAATTGAGCAGATAGAGAAGCAACTGAATAAATTGGTTGATACCATTAAGGTTACTGACCTTACCCATACAACCCATGTAGAGAGAGAACTCCTCTTAATCAAAGTGCGACACAAGGGAAAAAGGTCAGAGATTATAGAGATTGCCGATATATTCAGAGCAAAGATCATTGATGTAGCAAAAGACTGCGTCACCCTTGAGATGACTGGTAATGAGGAGAAACTTGAAGGTCTCATAGACCTCTTAAAATCCTTTGAGATTGTAGAGCTTATCAGAACAGGAAAGGTAGCTATAACCAGGGCAGAAAAAACTTAACACTTTAGCCACCTGAAGTAAAGATTAACCAGAGGGCACAGAAGATCACTAGCAA
>JASEHO010000038.1 GCA_030018505.1 bacterium | reverse complement strand
TCCTTTAGCCTTATTTTTGTCAAAGAACATCCCTTACAAAATTTGCACCAGTCTCGAAATTTCTTGACAGATGATTGGTTGTTTATTAAAATAGTGTATATATAAGGAGGTTACAATGAAATTTGTAATGGCAGGCTTGGTTTTGTTAATGGTAGGGTGTGCTCAGCTACCAGGTTATGATAGGTCAGAATATGAGGGACATAAAGGGATGTCTGCAGTCACAAGGATTACAGAGGAAAAGGGCGTAGATCTATTTTGCGATATCTCAAAGGATTGCCAATATATCACCTTCTCTTCTAATAGGAGGGGGAATTTTGACATCTTCATCAAGAAACCAGAAGAGCAGGCCGTTATCCAAAGAACTTTTGGACAGGAACAGGATCTATTTCCGTGCTTTGCTCCAGATGGAAAGAAGATTGCCTTTTCATCTAATCGATTTGGAAGCTATGATATCTTCATTATTGATGCCTTTTCTGGACAGAACATTCGTCAGGTGACCTATGATGAAACAACTAATGAAATTGCCCCAAACTTTTCTCCAGATGGAAGGTTTCTTGTCTTTTCCAAGATTTCAAGGGATAAAAAGATGGGTGCGGAGATTGTGATGGCTGATTTAGAAAAAGGGCTCTTCACTTATATCACCCATGGGTTATTTCCTAAATTCTCTCCAGATGGAAAGAAGATATGCTTTCAAAGGGATATTGGTAAAGGAAAACAGAGCATCTGGACAATAGAGGTAAACGGAACAAGAGAGACAGAGGTTGTCTATAATGAAACCCTTTCTGCGATGATGCCTGTTTGGTCAAGTGATGGGGAAAGGCTCTGCTATGTGGCATTCAAAGGTTCAGAAATTGAGGCAGAACCTGAAAGATCATTGATAGAAGGGTTGTTGGGGCTTCCTGCAGATATTAGAATGGTAAATATAGATGGCACTTATGATACCCAGATTACAAGTGGAGGAACAAATCTATATCCCTGCTGGTCGTCTGATGGGGTTATTTATTTTTCGACTTTACGAGGCGATAATATAGATATCTACCGAACAGAGATAGGCAAAAAGGAGGAAGTAAAGAAGGTAGAGGAGGCTGTGCCGCCACATAAGATTGTGCCAAAACCAGATGAAGAAAAGAGAAAGACCTTCTTTTTTCCAAAACAAACAGAAGAAGGAATTACAGTCAAAGCAACAAAGGATAATGTGAATATCTGGTCATATCCAGGAAAGACAGTCATTGCTAAGGTGAATAAAGGGGATGGGTTAGTTGTCATTGATGCATCTGAAAAATGGTATTATCAAGTAAAACTTCCAAATGGGATGAGCGGTTGGATCTGCTCATTCTTTGTGGAAAAATAGATCCTCCTCCTGCCTAAAATAGAAAAGCCTAACAAAGAACAAAGTAAATGAAGAATAGTATATCGTAACACTTTACTCATCTGAAGTAACAGAGTAAAGTTCAATGTAAAATGTAAAACTATCAATTAGCATTTTAAAATTATTCCTCTTTTTCATTGTTAATTGCTAATTGATAATTGATAATTTTGCAATGAATTCCATTTTTACCTGGTTCTTGCTTCACTTCAGATGGGTAAATAGTTACAGTATATCTTACTGCTTACTACTCACTATGCTAAAGGGTGTTCTTTCATCATCAATAGGTAGCCTACCATATACTAATGCAGAGTCTGCTTTAGAAATGGCAAAAGCATTAGATATTCCAGCCTGGCCACAGCTTCCAAAAAAAGGGTTTTTCGAGAATATGTATGTGCAACAAAGCACTAATATGCCTGGGGCAAGATTAGATGGCGAAAATATATATTTTGAGACAGAGAATATAGAAGAAGAACTGGCAGGCTTTTATGAAAGGTATCTTGAGGCAGATTTAGAATATTTTGCCATGAAAGAGGATTGGGCAGAGGGTTTTTATGCCTTCCTTGCTGACCCACCAAAAACAGAGTATGTAAAGGGTCAGATGACAGGACCTATAAGCTTTGGACTTACTGTATGTGATGCGACCAAGAGACCCATAATCTATCACAATGACCTCTTTGAAGCAATCAGAAAAGCTATTGAGATGAAGGCTATTTGGCAGGCAGAGAGGTTAAGGGCTATTGGCAAGCCTATAATATTCTTGGATGAGCCATATCTATCTAGTTTTGGCAGTTGCACTATTCCTCTGACAAAACCGCAGATTGTTGGGTGGCTCGCTGATGTAGTCTTACCTATAAAAGAAAAAGGTATAATTGTTGGGGTTCATTGTTGTGGAAACACAGACTGGTCCATCTTAATGGAGGCTGGCATAGAGATCTTAAACTTTGATGCCTATAATTTTGCTCATACCCTCAGGCTTTATAAAGAGAAGCTCTATTCCTTTCTTAAAGAGGATGGAATCCTTGCCTTTGGAATAGTTCCTTCATCAGAGAAGATAGAAGATGAAACTGCAAACAGTCTAAATGATAGGCTGAAAAAAGAACTAAAAGCCCTTGTTAATTGTGGAATAGACCCTACATTTTTACAAAACTTTCTCATCACTCCGTCCTGTGGACTTGGGTCATTATCCTGTGAGATAGCAGAAAAGATCATAAATACTACAAAAGAGCTTTCAGGGATGTGGCACAGCCAAGACCAATATTAGCTAAAGTAAGGGAGGCTCTTTTCTCCTCCTTAGGCGATAGAATAGAAGATGTAGGCTTCCTTGACCTGTATGCTGGAACAGGTAGATGTGGTCTGGAGGCACTGAAAAGGGGTGCAAGATTTGCTGTTTTTGTTGAGAAGAATAGGCTTACTGCAGAAGGCTTAAGAATAGCAATAAGAGAGCTTGGTTTTGGAGAGAAAGCACAAATTTTGAATAGGGATGTATTCTCTGCGATAAGAAAGCTAAAGGAGCGGTTTGACATCATCTTTCTTGGTCCGCCATACAAAGATCTTTTGGTAAATAAGACCCTTGAGGCTATTAACCTTCATAATATTCTAAATCAAGAGGGAATAATTATTGCTGAGCATCATAAGAAGGAGGCTGTGGAAGATAAGATAGGCTCTTTTATTCGGGTGAAAGAAAAAAGGTATGGCGAAACAACACTCTCTTTTTATGTTTTGAAAGATGTTTTGCGATAATGGTTTCCAGATGAGAAAAATAAGGCTTGACCTTGCTTATGATGGGACAGATTACTATGGCTTTCAGAGGCAGAAAGGTGTGAAGAGTGTGCAAGGTAGATTAGAGGTAAGGTACTAAGTGTTTAGGTAGTGTAAAGAAAAATAGATTAAATTCATTTCAAATTTAGCATTATAAATTTAGCATTGCAAAATTGAGGAAAGAAATATAGAGAGTAATAATGATTATAGTTATATCTTCTCCATCTGGCGGCGGAAAGACGACTATTGCCAAGGGCATTCTTGAGATATTTTCTGACTTTAAGCTCTGTCGTTCTTATACGACAAGGACACGGAAGGAAGGGTTGGGAGAGGAAAAATATATATTTGTCTCCAAAGAAGATTTTGAGGAGATGACAAGAAAAGAGAAATTTATAGAATGGGCAGAGGTCTTTGGAGACTACTATGGAACACCAAAACTTGAGTTTGATTCTCTATCAAGAAAAGGTTCGGACATCCTTTTGGACATAGATGTTGATGGTGCGGAAAAGGTAAAGGCTTTATATCCAGATGCTGTTCTGATCTTTCTTCTTCCGCCTTCTCTTCTTGAGCTGAAAAGAAGATTGATTGAGAGGAAAAGGGAGAAAGAAGAAGAGCTTATTAAAAGGCTTAAAAGGGCTGAGATGGAGATAAAGAGGTCGGAAAATTACGATTATAGGGTAGTAAATGAGAATATAGAAAAGACAATCTTTTTAATAAAAGAGATAATTGAAAAAGAGAGGAGGAAAAGAGATGTTATATGACATTGAAAGGCTTTTGGTCGGCGTAGAAAACAGATTTAAGCTGGTGAATATCCTGGCTGAAAGGGCAAAAGAGTTGGGAAAAGGTGCTGTTAGTGAAGTAGAATCAGAGACAAAGAAGATAATTCCGATTGCTCTACAGGAAAAGTTAGATGGCAAGATCGAATATAAAGAATATGAGGAATAAGTAACACTTTTTAGATCAGCCCTTAATCACCCCTAATGGCTTCATTCTGGCAATTTTCTTGGCTATGCCAGCCCTATAAAGCACATCTACTACCTCATCTATATCTTTGTAAGCCTCTGGCATCTCTTCAGCCAGAGTCTCTCTTCCTGCAGATTTAACAATGATTCCCTTCTTTTTTAGCTCCTTATCTATGGCTCTTCCTGCACCCTTTTTGATGGCCGCTGTCCTTGACATAACCCTTCCTGCGCCATGGCAGACCGTTCCAAAGGTCTCGGCATACCCTTGCTCTGTGCCAACCAAAAGATATGATGCCCTACCCATATCCCCTGGAACTATTGCGGGTTGACCATAAGGTTTGAGCTTCTCTGGCAAGGCAGGATGACCTTCAGGAAAAGCCCTTGTTGCCCCTTTTCTATGGATAAATAGCCTTCTTTCTGCTCCATCTATCTTATGGGTCTCAAACTTGCCGATGTTATGGGCAACATCATAGACAAGCTCCATTCCCAAGTCCTTAAAGCTCATTCCAAATACCCTTTCAAAAACCTTCCGGGTAAGATGCATCAGGCACTGCCTGTTTGCCCAAGCATAGTTTGCCGCACAGGCCATAGCTCCAAGGTAAGCCTTTCCTTCCTTAGACTCGCAAGGTGCACAGCAGAGCTGTTTATCAACAAGGGAGATGTTATACTTTCTTGCCGCATCAAGCATAACCTTGATGTAGTCTTCGCAGACCTGATAGCCAAGCCCACGACTGCCGGTGTGAATCATCACTGTGAGCTGTCCAGGGAATAAGCCAAAACCACGGGCTTCTTTCTCCTCATATATCGTTACCACCTCTTGAATCTCTAAAAAGTGGTTTCCAGAGCCTAATGTTCCTAATTGCTTTCCGCCTCTCTCTAATGCCCTTTGACTTACCATTTCAGGGTTGGCAAAGTCAAGAGACCCACCTTCTTCTGTTGCCTCCAAATCCTCTTGGACCCCATAGCCCTGTTTCACAGCCCATTCAGAACCTTCTAAAAGAACCCTCTCTTCGTCTTTTCCAATAACCCTTATTTCGCCTTTTGAACCAAGACCCGAAGGGATAGTAAAGAATAGGCCAGAGACAAGCTCTTCCATCTTATTTTGGAGATCCGATACCTTAAGGTTTGTCCTTATCAGTCTGACACCACAGTTTATATCAGAACCAACACCCCCAGGCGTTACCACACCCCCTCTTTCTATATCTGTAGCACAGACGCCACCTATCGGCAAGCCATAGCCCCAGTGAATGTCAGGCATAGCCAGAGAGTAGCGGACAATTCCAGGAAGGGTAGCCACATTTGCTACCTGAACAGGTGTCTGGTCTTGTTTAATGGCGGCTATCATTCTCTCTGAAGCAAAGATAAGCCCAGGCACTCTCATATCGCTCCTAAAGCTCTTTGGAATCTGCCATCTATAGTCGTCTATCCTGTGTAATGGTCCAGTCCAATCCATTTATAAAACCTCCGTAACACTCAAGCCCTATGAAGTAACGGGTAAAATTCAATGTAAAATGTAAAATTAGTAATTAATTTTAAAATTATTCCTTTTTTTCATTGTTAATTGATAATTGCTCATTGATAATTTTGCAATGAATTTACTTTTTCTTCATACCCAGGTAAATAGTTACAAATCTCCTTTAATTGTAAATATTCCTGGTATCAGCATCAGTTTTTGATAGGGCACAGAACTTTGTAAAACCGCACACAATCCTTACTGTTGACGGTCGGCTGCAGCGAGTTGTTATGCCAAAACCTTCATTTTGTCATATAAAAATTCAGGCGCCAAATCTGCTCCATTATCCCACGCAATTGTCTCTAAATCTGGGTCAACCTTGAAGGATTTGAACATTTCTATTTCTTTTAGAGGTTCAAATACCTCACCATAGAGTTCATCTTTCAGATCAACCTTTCCTATGGCACCATCATTGAACCGAAGCCAGATTACATAATCGTGTAGATGTTTTGCTTCTTTAACATGCAGTATCATTTCTTACTCCAATGGCCATATTTTTTCTAATGGTTTATTTTGTTCAACTAATTGCCAATCATTCAGTAGTTCTTCTTTGTGTAGTTTTCGCCATTCCTGCACCATAGACAAGGCTCGTTTAGACATGTTTCCCGTAACCTTTCCTGTTTCAATTTCAACAGCAACTTCTTGATCTCCATATTTTGCATGAAAATGTGATGGTGTATGGTCTCGCCAATACATTGCGATTAAAATACCAAAGAATCGACTTATAATAGGCATTTTTGATATCTCCTCCCAATATACTTATTAAAGAGTATAACGACCGAGCTTACCTGCTGCCAACAGAATGGAGCACAAAACTTTGCAAAACCGCCACGCTGTTGGCGGTCAGGTGCAGCGATTGATTAGACAGTTTTTTGTTTCGCAGAACCATGTCCGACATGACCACATAGTGGTTCATTACAATAATGTATAATTTCTTCTGTTATAGGATCGACAATCAATTCAAGGTACCAAGATGGTTTGCTATCTTTATCGATGCACCGTTCTTTTAGTATCCATTGGCCAGTTTCGTGATTAATCTGATCTCCTTGCTGAATATGGACGCGGAGTTTTTTCTTTGAAGGACTTCTCATATCTTTCTTTTTGCCTTCCATAAACTCGTGAAGTTGGATTTTATCAGAACTTGTCACCACGAATGATCGTGCCATTGAACCGCATTTGGGGCACGGTCTTCTAGTAAGTATGGGACAATCAGATGTTTCATCAATGCCTGTTTCACATTGCTTACATTTAACGCTGATGTTGACCATAACTACTCCTTTTTGAGCCTAACGACTAAGCTTGCCTGCCTCCAACAGTATACACCACAAAATTTTGGAGGACCACTATACTTTGATAGGGCACAGAACTTTGAAAAACCGCACACAATCCTTACTGTTGACAGTCAGGTGCCTGTCTAAAGTGCTACGCACAGGCAGGCAGCGATTGGTTAGGTTAACTTCTTATAGATATCTTTGCGATGACCAACTCGTATAACTTCAATAATAAGAGTAGATGAAATGACACCTCTAAACAATTCTGTAATCACCTATTCTGATACGATAAGTGTAATCAGAGCCAGAGATTTTCCTAACCCCTGCTGGGAATGGATTCGAGACCAATGACTCAACTGCCTCCAGAACTTTTAGGATGACTTCTCTCTTGATTTTCCTCAGTTCTTTTCGTGCAGAGTTTTTCCATACGATTTTATATAAGTCCATCTCGCTTCAATTCACCAACCAATTCCTTATGTGAGATTGTAGGTTCATCTCTACGTTCAGCCACTATCGCAAGATCTTCTATATCTTCAAGAAGTTCTCGAAATTCTGTAAGTGGCAGAACAATTGCTGTTTTTTCACCAGAGTCGGTTGTAATATACTGTGGTTTCAGTTGTTTTAAGTCTAACATTGTTAGTCACCTCCATCTTTGCATTAAGTTAACCTAACGACAGAGCTCACCTGCTGCCTTTGGCGGTCGGCTGCAGCGAGTTATTAGAAGTATCAAACCCTTTTATAGCAGCCTCCTGATCTCCTCGTTTCCAAGCATCAACCATAAGACTTCCTTTTTGAGTTAAGCTTACCGAATATTTTAGCGTAGGAAGTACATTATAATCCAGATGCTCAACTAAACCAGCAACAATTCATTCAAGAACACAATCCCCTGAAATAAAAAGAGGTTCTACTGGCTTTTTTTGTGGGTACAAAGTGTTTATAAATTTAAGTGTTAATCGTTTAGGTAGTGTTCAGTTGATACGGAGATAAATTTATTGTAAATTTAACAAAAGCAAATTTGAGGAAAGAGATATTAATGCTATCTAAAGAAAATTTGAAATGATAAATGCTAAATTTGCTAGTGAAATTCTCCGTGAACTCAAGTCTCAGTGTTTTTACTTCAGTTAGGTAAACAGTTACAAATTTATATCCCACACTCACTGGCAATAGCCATTCGTTCCACTTTCCTTTCAGCTAAGGCTAAAGCAGCATAAGCCTTTTTTATCAGCCCAAGGTGATTTTCTGCTATAGAATCAGGATAACAGGCTATTCCTATCGTAGGCTTTATCCCCATATTCTTCTCTATCTCTTCCCGTATCCTATTGGCCAGGATTCGTATCCTATTCTCACCTGTTCGCAAAGCCAGAATAAAGAAGGTTTTGTTCTGATATGTGACCATATCATCTGTCCTTGTCTGAGAGTTAATAACCAGACCCAATCTTTGAGCATCCAAAGAGATGTCTTTTCCTGCCCGCAGGACAATCAAGGAAAGGGGTCTAAATAGCCTCATACTCCTGGCCAACTCTTCTTTGAGCTTCGTTTCAAAGAATGGATAGGCAAAAAGGGCTGTGCTCTTGTCGCAGATAGAAAGTCGCGTTATCTCTTCATCCAATCTTTCATTTTTAAGGCGGAGGCTTATTATCTTGCTAATCATCTCTACAAATATTTTATCCTTTTCTTCAAGCCTCCTCTTTACCCGCCAGCCACACAAGAGAACGCCATTTATTCCTTCTAAAAATAAGGGTACGGCAATAAAAGAGACTATCTTTTGTTCCTTGAAAAAGAGATACATAGGTTCTGCCTTTAGGTATGTGTCTCCGATGACAACACTCTCTCCTTCTTTAGCCACTTGACCAATAAGCCCTTCTCCAATCCTAAAGGATGGGAATTTTATATCCTCGCCCTTTGTCGCCTTTACCTCTAATCTGCCTGAGCCTGGATTAAAGAGAAAAACAAGAGCAAGGTCCGGGTGTAGAAAATGGATAACATAGTCAAGGGCAAACACAAGCCATTCATCCTCAGAAGATGCTTCCTCTATCTTCAGAGATATATCGTAAAGCTCTTTTATCCTATCAGTCTCCTGGTTAATATCACAGAGCGTAGCTTGAATCTTTGGCTGGAGCATCTTTGCTTTTTGCCTTTGGTCTTCAAGCTCATCTTCAGCAATCTTCGTCTCCGTTACAAGAAAGGAGCACATACCAGCTGTAGCAATAAAAAGAGAGATTCTCACCAAAAGATGAGAAGCCGCAATAGGTTCTCCAGAGAGAAAGCAGATAACTAAATAGATTATAGAAATTCCAAAGGACAAAAGAAGGGTTGGCAAAACTTTATAGTAGCAAGCCCCAAACATAATAATGAGAAGATAGAAGAGGTAGAATGGGCTCTCTATGCCACCTGTTGAAAAGATGAGGCTGGTGATAAAGAATGTATCAAGGCCACTTTCAGCATAACATACCTTAAAGGAAGTGGTTTTATGAAAGTAAGAGGAGATATTATAAATGATAAGGATGAAAAGAGGAATATAGACAGGAAGAGTGGTAATTTTTTCTCTATCAAAGAGTTGAATGATTAAGACGGAGAGAACAATCATCAGCCAGCGTATCTTGTTGGCTATCCCAAACATCCTTTTAGATAAATCCATAGCTTTTATAATACTATTATTCAGTCAATTGTGTCAATTGACTTTTTGACCTTAATATAGGATAATTTGGTAAGCATTCAGCCGTCAGCTTAAGCAGTTAGCTACGAAAGATTGTAACACTTTACCCATCTGAAGTAACCGAGTAAAGTTCAATGTAAAATGTAAAATTAGCAATTAGCATCTTAAAATTATTCCTCTTCTTCAAAAGTTAATTGCTAATTGATAATTTTGCAATGAATTCTATTGCTTGGTTGTTGCTTCACTTTTAGATGGGTAAATAGTTACCTATTATTTGACTAAAAAGCTGGCCGCGGAAAAGCTGAATGCTTAGAGATGGAGGATGCTATATGTTTTTAGGGATAGAGACATCTTGCGATGAGACATCTATTGCTGTTATTGATGAGGATTATAAGATTCTATCAAACATTGTCTCGTCTCAGGAGGAGATTCATAAGGAATTTGGAGGGGTCTTTCCTGAATTGGCAGCAAGGGCACATATTGAAAAAATCCTTCCAGTATTTAATGAAGCGATAAAAGTAGCAGGAATCACGAAACACGACTTAGAGGCTGTCGGTGTTACTTATGGACCAGGTCTTATCGGCTCCCTGCTTGTTGGCTTATCTTTTGCCAAGGCATTGAGCTACTCCCTGTCTATACCGTTCTTTGGGATAAACCACTTAGAGGCACACCTCTCTATTCCACTCCTTACAAAGGAGAAAATTCTATTTCCAGCCTTAGGGCTTCTTGTCTCAGGAGGCCATACTGAGCTATTTTATATAGAAAGATGTGGGGCAGGAAGATCAATTGCTAAAACCCTTGATGATGCCGCAGGAGAAGCCTTTGATAAGGTGGCAAGGCTCCTTGGCTTGGGCTGGCCTGGAGGCCCTGCAATTGAAAAGATAGCCAAAACAGGGGATGCTAAAGCCATAAGGTTTTCCATCCCGAAGGTAAAGAGCAAAAGACTTGACTTCAGCTTCTCTGGGCTAAAGACAGCAGTCTATTATCAGTTAAAAGAAGAGGGAAGGAAGGAAGATATTGCCGCTTCCTTTCAAGAAGCAGTTGTCTCACACATTCTTATAAATACACAAAAAGCAATCTTAGAGACAGGAGCAAGAAGTATAATTGCTGGTGGTGGGGTTTGCGCAAACAATAGGCTCAGGGAGGAGATCTCTTTTCTGGCAAAAGAGAGGGGTTTGGTGCTATACTTGCCAGAAAAGAATCTTTGCACAGATAACGGGGCTATGGTTTGTGCCAATCTGCTTTTTAAGATAAAAGAAGGTCAGCCGGCATCTTCCTTTGATCTTGCCCCTTTCTCAAGGATTTCTCCTTGACTGAAATGAAGATAAAAATATATAATACAAAGAATGATAAAGATATTGGTGGTTTATACATCTAATAGCGGGAATACTGAAATCTTGGCAGAAGCTGTGGCAAAGGGAGTGAATGCTGTTGGTGGCCAGGCTATATTGAAGAGGGCAAAGAATGTAACAAGGGAAGATTTTGTCGAAGCCAAGGGAATCATTGCTGGTTCTCCTGTCTATTTTGGAACAATGTCAGCAGAGCTAAAGGATATGTTTGATCGGTTCGTTGGACTGCGAAGAGAAGGTGGAATGGAAGGAAAAATAGGGGCTGGTTTTGCTACCTCGGGTCATCCGACCGGCGGAAAGGAGACAACTATTCTTTCTATCCTTCAGGCTATGCTTATCTATGGGATGATTGTTGTTGGCGACCCAATCAAGGTTGGTGGTCACTATGGTGTTGCCTGCCAGGGTCGTCCAGACAACCAGACCCTTTCAGGAGGAGAGGCTTTAGGTGCGAGGGTGGCAGAGCTTGCCAGGGCTTTATGTTCATAGAGGTAGGGGATATAAGGTGTTACTACGAAAGGGCTGGAGAGGGCACACCTCTTCTGCTTCTACACGGCTGGGGAGGGAATTCTGGGAGTATGAGACCCATCTTGAATCTCTTGAAAGACCGCTTTTCAGTCATAAACATTGACCTGCCTGGATTTGGAAGAACAAACCTGCCTGCAAGTTTCTCCATAGAGGATTATGCCTTATTTACAAAAGATCTTCTTTCTGCCTTAGGCATAGATAGAGTAGATTTAGTAACCCATTCTTTTGGTGGAAGGATAGCTATATTTCTGGCAACAAACTATCCTGAGCTTATAAACAGGCTTGTCTTAGTCAATGCCGCAGGGATAAGAAGGAGACCACCACTATATTGGATAAAGCTCCTTCTGGTAAAGACTTTAGGTAAGATTGAATCTCTAAAGCCCAAGATTTATGAGTTAATAGGCTCAAAAGACTGGAAAGAGGCAGGCATATTAAGGCAAACTCTGGTAAAGGTGGTGAACCACAACTTAAAACCCCTTCTTTCTAAAATCAACCAACCTACACTTCTTATCTGGGGAGAGAATGACAGGGATGTGCCAATATCCTCAGCCAGGATAATGAATAAGGAGATAATAGGCTCTGAGCTTGTCATCCTAAAAGATGCAGGTCATTTTTCGTATCTTGATAGGTTTCCTGAATTTTCAAGACATCTTTTGGCTTTTCTGTAACTATTTACCGAGAATGAAGTGAAGCAACAACCAGGTAAAAAGGGAATTCATTGCAAAATTATCAATGAG
>JASEHO010000037.1 GCA_030018505.1 bacterium | reverse complement strand
GATGCCTTCTATCTTCTCCTCTACCTCAAGGTCTATGAGATCTACAAAGGGAATAATGGCAGAGAAGAAGTTTTGCCTGTCCTCTCCAGGGAAAACTGGTCTCTTTGTCCCAATTATAGAAAGACCAAGTTTTTTTATCTCTTTTAGGAGCAGGACAGCCTCATCTTTATTCACCTTTATCTTGTCAAACCTAAGCTCTAAGGTATCAGCTCCATCGGTTTTTGCCCTTTCTGCCATCTGAAGAATGCTCTTTGGTCTTCCTGCCAAAACGCCGGCAATCTTTATACCTTCTCCAATCATCACGGTTAATTATAGCACAGTAAAAGATTTTCTGTCAATTCTGACGCTTACTTAGTGTGGGTCCCTACCTTTGATTATCTCTAAGATATGCCAAAGAAGGGGATTGAGTATATCTAATCCCTCTTTCACTCCTTTCAGGCTTCCAGGAAGGTTGACAATAAAGCTCTCTTTTCTCACCCCAGCTACACCCTGTGAAAGATAGCTCATCTTGGTAAATTTGGCACCCTCTGACCTGAGCATTTCAGAGATACCAGGGGATTCCTTATCAAGCACATTTTTTGTAGCTAATGGCGTAAAGTCTCTTGGAGAAAGACCTGTTCCTCCAGTAGTCAGGATTAGCTCCAATCTATCAAAATCTACCCAGTCTATTAAGGTTTTTTTAATCTCTTCTGGGTCATCAGGGATTATCTTATATTTTATAACCCTTCCATTTATCTTGGGCAAATAATCGTAGATGAACTTTCCGCTTTTGTCCTCTCTCTCACCTGTTGAGCATCTATCGCTTATCGTCAATATGCCTACGGTAATCTCCACTCTTTCCTCCACTCTTTTCAAGAAGCAGAATGTCTGTTATCTCAATGGTCTTATCATACATCTTGCACATATCATAAATGGTGAGGCCAGAGACAGCACAGGCAACCAATGCCTCCATCTCCATCCCTGTCCTTTCTGTGCCAAAAACCTCAGAGAGAACCCTTATCCCTCCATCAATGAAGGAGAAGGATATATCTATTCCTGTTATTCTTAGAGGATGACAAAGGGGAATAAGCTCTGGTGTCTTCTTTGCCGCTAAAATTCCAGCCACCCTTGCTTGCTCAAGGATATCACCCTTTTCTATCCTGTTTTCTTTAATTCTCTTTATCAACTCCTCTTTCAGTTTGATGACAGCCTGAGCCTTTGCCCTCCTTTCTGTCTCCTTCTTTTTGCTCACATTTATCATGCCCATAGGTATCTTTCTTAAGAGGTTTTGAGATAGATTCTGATAGGAACAGACAAAAGACCAAGTTTTGCTCTGAGAGCCTTTTTAATGTATATTAGCCAGTTTGAGGTGGCAAGAGATGGATTGTTCACCCAAAGGGTAAATGCTGGTGGCTTTGACCCTGTCTGAGTAGCATAATAGAGCTTTAAGGTTCTGCCTCTAAAGGTTGAGGCTGGACCTGTACTTATAATCCCTGATAAGAGCCTGTTTAGAGTGTTGGTCTTTACATTCATAGAGTATAACCTTCTGAGCTTTTCAGTCTCCTTAAGAAGCATTTTAATTCCTTCTCCGGTGAGGCTTGAGGTAAAGACTATAGGCAGGTGTGAAACAAAGGGAAGATGAGACTCTACCCATCTCTGATAATTTGCCTTTGGTTCTTGTTGAGCCAAATCCCACTTATTGACCACAAGGATAAGGCATGAGCCTTTATCCAGGGTAGAATTTACCAATCTCTTATCAACCAGACCAATGCCTTCCTCGGCATCTACAATTAGCCAGCAGACATCAGCCCCTGAGATAGACCTTTCTGCGCCCCTTGTGCAGGCAAACTCTAATTTAGAAGATCTCTTCTTTCTTATTCCTGCTGTATCTAAAAAGAGAAAGGTCTTATCGTGATAAATAAACCTTTCAGAGACAGTATCTCTTGTTGTTCCAGCAACCTTATCAACTAAAGACCTTTCTTTTTCCAAGATTCTATTCAGGATAGAAGATTTGCCTGCATTTGGTCTGCCAATAATAGCTATTTTGGTAAGCTCTTCCTCTTGTGGTGCTACTTTGGGAATGTTTTTGGTAAGTTCATCAAGAAGGGTATCAATGTTTATGCCAGCAGTGGCTGAGATAGGGATTGCATCACAGCCCAATTTTGAAAAGTCTGCGAGGTCTTCTATCTTATAGGGAAGACTATCCTTCTTATTAACCACAAGGCAAAATGGCTTGCCTTTCTTTCTGATAAGCCTCAAGACCTCTAAATCCTCTGGCACAATTCCAGCCTTTCCATCCAAAAGTAAAACGACAAAATCTGCCTCCATCAGGGCTATCTCTGCCTGAATCCTTATCCTTTCAGCTAATCCTGCCTCCCGTATCCTTATTCCGCCTGTGTCAATAAGCGTAAAAGTCTTTCCGTCCCACTGCGCCTGGGCATAGTTTCTGTCCCTTGTTGTCCCTGCCTCTTTATCAACAAAGGCATGCTTTCCAGAAAGCAGGCGATTGAAGAGTGTGGATTTACCTACATTTGGTCTGCCAAGAAGAGCTACTTTAGACATCTTTCTATATTATATACCCACAAGCAACAGGTTTGCAAAACTTTTTAATAGACAATAAAAATTTTCTTGTCAAGCCAGAAACATTTGGATATAATTAGTAAACTTGAGACCAGTAATTATCATTACAGGACCCACTGCCTCTGGAAAGACAGAGGTTTCTCATCAGCTTGCTAAAGATTTGAAAGGAGAGATTGTTTCCTGTGACTGCCGCCAAATTTTTAGGTTTATGGATATTGGGACAGCAAAGCCTCCAAAATCTTATCAGAAGGAACTTCCCTATCATTTAATAGATATTGTCAACCCTGATGAATCCTTTACCGTAGCTCGTTTTGTCAAAGAAGCAGAAAGCCATATATCAGAGATTCAAAAAAGAGGAAAACTTCCGTTTGTGGTTGGGGGTTGTGGGCTTTATATAAAAAGGCTCGTCTCTGGCTTATTCCCTTCACCGATGCCTGATATAAGATTAAGAGAAAGGCTTGCCAAAGAAGAGGGTTTATACGATGAATTGATTAAAATAGACCCAGAATCTGCTAAAAAAATATCTCCTGGCGACAAAAAGAGGATAATAAGAGCATTAGAGGTGTTCTATCAAACAGGAAAACCTATATCTCTCTTACAAAAAGAAAAAACTCCAGAGTCAAAATTTAGATTTACGATGATAGCCTTAAAGATAGAAAGGGATCTTCTCTATAAAAGGATAAATGAAAGGGTAGATAGGATGATAGAAGAAGGATGGATAGATGAGACAAAGCAACTGATGAAGATGGGCTATGAATATGGCCTTTGCTCAATGGAAGGATTGGGTTACAGACAGATTATGGATCATCTTTCTGGAAAAACAGAGCTTTCTGAGGCAATCTCTATCATAAAAAGAAAGACCCGCCAGTTTGCCAAGCATCAACTCACCTGGTTCAGACAGGACAAAAAATTTATCCAACTTTTGCCTTCTGAGGTAAAGAATTTTCTTTTAATGCAAATAGATTCTATTTAGTTTATTGCAAAGACCTATCTATCTTTTTATCCTTTTCTTGCTCCTTTATCCTTTTCCAGTTCTCTAAAACCTCCTCTACACTATTCACCTTTAAGCCAGAAAAGACATGGGGATGCCTGCGGAGAAGCTTCTCTTTGGCTATAACCAAAACATCAGCCAGGCTAAAAAGCCCGTCATTCTTTGCCATTATGGAAAGGGAGATGACATGGATAGCCAGGTCTCCAATCTCCTCTAACAAATGGTCGCTATCGCCCTCATCTATTGCCTCTACTACCTCTTGGGCTTCCTCAAGAATATGTTTTTTCATACTCTGCAGGGTCTGTTGTTTATCCCAAGGACAGCCATCAGGAGAAAACAGCCTATTTATTACCTCTAAAAGCTCATCAAACTCTTTCATTTACGAAGATAATATTGCCTGAAATGCTTGTCTCGGTAGATCAATCTTTCCAAGCCCTCTTCATTCTCTTCTCTCCTGTCCTCTGCTGTCAAGAAGTTTTCTTTAGTGTTACAAAATAACTATAATTTGACTCTAAGTAAAGAGAGGCGTATAATCTTAAAAGTTTTATTTGCCCATGTAGCTCAGTTGGTAGAGCAAAGCACTCGTAATGCTTAGGTCGCAGGTTCAACTCCTGTCATGGGCTTTTTGGCTTATAGTAGCAATGAAAAAAAGGTTTCCGCTTTTAATCCTTTTTGTTGTCTTTATGGTAGGGTTTTGGGTCTGGTTTGACAAGGTATCCGAGAAAGAAAGACCACTAAGGGCTGATGTTCTAACTGAGATACATAGAAGAATAGAGGAGATAGATGAGATGGCCAGAAAAAACAATACACCTGAGTTCTTTACTTCAGTAAAAAGCCCTGTTTTTCAACTTACATTTATTGGAACACCAGCAGCACCCTATTTACTTAAAGAAACCCTGAATAAAGAGAGGAATATCCTGAGCCGAATGGTCTATATCCAAATTTTGGCTGGGATTGAGAACAAAGAATCCGTTCCCTGTCTGATAGAGATTCTAAGCAATGATGAAGAGGATGAAAGATTAAGGGCACAAGCAGCATCTGCTTTGGGTATATTGAAAGATAAAAGGGCTATTCCTCAGCTTAAAAAGGCTCTTCTTGGCGAAAACAAAAAGATAGCCCAGCTTGCAAAAGAAACCCTTAAAAATTTTAAGGAATGAAACATATCTTCCGATGGTTTTTGCCTTTATTTATTTTGGTCATACCCCTTGCTGTTGACCAGAGAACTAATGGTCTCTATGATATTCCAAAGATTAGCCTTCTTTATCTCTTTGCCAGCGCAGGCATTCTCTTCTTTATTATTGAGGCAGAGAAAAAGAAGAAGATAGACCTTGTTCAAAATAGGATATTCTATGCTCTCGGACTCTTTCTTTTGATAAACCTTGTCTCAACTCTTCTCTCTATATCCCCTGTTCTCTCCATATTTGGGTTATATCGTAGGTATGACGGTCTTCTGACTTTGCTCTCTTATGCTCTTCTTTTCTTTCTCTTTGCTAACTATGGAAGAATCAAAGATGCTACTTATGCCATTTTAATAACAGCTACCCTGACAGGCAGTTATGCTATCTTGCAACACCTTGGAATATATATCATTCCATCCCTTACAGCAAGCAGAACAACCTCTCTCTTTGGAAACCCAAATTTTCTGGCCGCATATCTCCTCATGGCATTTCCTTTGGCAGCGACCCTTTACCTTTACGAAAAAAAGAAGGTCTTTGGTCTTATCTTGTTTATCATTCTCCTTGGTCTATTCTTCACCAAGACACGAGCAACCTTTCTTGGTCTTTTGGTTCAGATACCATTTCTCTTGTTTTTGATAAGAAAGAGGGTGGATAAGAAAAGCCTTTTGGTCTTTTTAGTTCCGCTTGTTCTCTTCTTTATCGCCTTTGGAAGACCGATCATAGGTCGTCTTGGTTCATCCTCAAAGGATATAGCCAGAATAGGCTTGTGGAAAGGGACATTTTCGGTCTTCTGTCAACATCCTTTATTTGGCACAGGGCCTGAGGCTCTCAGCCCTTTCTTTGTTAAGAATATGCCGCATGAGTTTATTAAGCATTACAAGGGTGCGTATATCTTAGCAGACAAGGCCCACAATGAGTTCTTAGATATGGCAGCAACAAGAGGAATATTTGCTCTTTTGCTCTGGTTTCTCATCCTTTTCTCCATATTTAAGATGGGGTTTTCTGTTTCTGGAAGGGACAAACCATTCATTTCAGCCTTTTTAGCAGGAATATTGGGTTATCTTGTTCAGGCACAATTTAACCTTTCTTTCTTTTCTATAACACACTTAGTCTGGGTAATGATGGGTCTTGTGATTGGCGCTGTTTCTAAAAGAAAGGCTATCAGGATTCGCCATAGCAAAACCCTTCTTATTCTCTCTATTCTTGCTTTCACAACCATCTTTTATCATATTGCCAGATTTTATCTGGCTGACATCTATTTTCACCAGGCAAAGCTCATATCTATAACTAATAAGGATTTTGCCACAAAGTTTTTCGAAAAGGCTTGTCAGTCCAATCCTTATGAGAGGGAGTATATAAAAGAATACCTTCAGTTCCTGCTTGATACAGGCCAAAAAGAGAGGGTAGAAGAACTGGGAAAGAAGGCTATTTGGCTGATGGCTGATGAGTCAAAACTATATTATCTTCTTGGACAAAGCACAGAAGAGAATGAGGCTATCTGGTTTTATAAAAAGGCGATTGAGCTAAACCCCTTTTGGGCAGATCCTCATAACAACTTAGCTATTCTCTACATTAACAAAAAAGATCTTCAGTCTGCAAAATTGGAGTTTGAAAAAGCCCTACATCTTAACCCAGATTTTCCAAGCTACAAGGAAAATTTAGGCAACCTCTATATCCAGATGGGATATGAGGCTTACAAAGAGGAAAGATTCAAAGAGGCTATCTTCCTTTATAATGAAAGGCTCATGCTCTATCCAGAGGATATTTCAGTAAGGAAAAACCTTGCTTCCATCCATTTTAAGCTGAAGAGGTATAAGGAGGCAAAAGAGGAGTTCTTAAAGGTATTGGCCATAAATCCAGAGGATGATTATGCCAAAAGAATGATTGAATGGGTAAAGATAGATTAGGCCCAATATAA
This sequence comes from bacterium, assembly GCA_030018505.1. GTDB lineage: Bacteria > UBA9089 > UBA9088 > UBA9088 > JAGUXG01 > JAGUXG01. The sequence goes on along the minus strand of JASEHO010000037.1, from coordinate 5,607 downwards.
GCCCTAGCTTGAAAAAACCCTTGATTTAGCAATCTATTCATTATACACTTTTATACTTATCTTTTCTTTCGCAAAAATAACTTAAGAACTAAGAGACTGAAGAACTAATGTAAAATTGGAAATGTAAATTCTGGTGCCCTGGTGTTCTGGTGACTGGTGCTCTGTATAGATATGAAGATAACAGGCAAGACAAAGGTAGTTGGGCTTATGGGCTATCCGTTGAGCCATACCATATCTCCGTCTATCCATACTGCTGCATTCTCCTGGCTAGGACTTAATTGGGTCTATCTTCCCTTTGAGGTCCAACCAAAATATCTTAAGGAAGCAATCTTTGGCTTAAAACCTTTAGGGATAGCTGGGGTGAATATTACCATACCCCATAAGGTGGAGGCTTTAGCTTATATGGATGGACTCTCTCCTGAAGCAGAGCTTATTGGTGCCATAAATACTATTGTGGTCAAAGAAGATGGTCTTTTTGGCGACAACACAGACGGAAAAGGGTTTATAAGATCACTAAAGGAGACGGGATTTTCAGCAAGCAAGAAGAGGGTAGCTTTGATTGGTGCAGGTGGTGCAGGAAAGGCAATAGGTATCTCTTTGGCCAGAGAGGGTGCAGACACACTCTACATTTTTGATGCAAATAAAGAAAGGAAAGAGTCGCTGATAAGTTATATTAAGGATAGGTTTGATACTCTTGTGCTTGAAATGAAAGATCCATCTGTCATTATGGATATAGACCTTTTAGTTAATGCCACACCTTGTGGAATGAAAGAAGATGACCCTCTGCCAATTGACACAGATATTATTCCAGCAGGCCTCCTTGTCTATGACATCATTTACAACCCACAGAAGACAAGACTTTTAGAGAATGCAGAAAGAAAAGGGGCAAAGATTCTCTCTGGCTTAGCTATGCTCGTCTATCAAGCTGCCCTATCATTTTCTGCCTGGACAGATATTATGCCACCTACCGATGTAATGATGGATGCAGCAAAGTCTGAATTAGTCAAAATTCAATAACCCTATCTCCAACTCACTTATTCATCCGTATCCTATCCATTATCAAGCCTATTCCAAAATTATAATTAAAAACCCCTTCTTTATTTATCACATCTTCCGAAGGTTTTTAAAAACAACAGATAAGGCTCTCTGAATTCGAAGAACCAAAGATTAGAGACGACAATCTCTCTTTCCAACACACCCTTATTTTGCATACTCTATTACCCTTTTTTCGCGAATTACTGTAACCTTGATTGAACCAGGATACTCCAGTTCAGACTCCACTTTTTTCGCTATCTCTCTGGCTAATTGCGATGTCTTTATATCATCCATTTCATTTGAGTTGACAATAACCCGTATCTCTCTACCAGCTTGAATAGCATAAGCCTTTTCAACACCATCAAAAGAGGTGGCAACATTCTCTAATCTTTCAAGTCTCTTCACATATCCTTCCAAATTCTCTCTTCTTGCTCCAGGTCTTGCCGCAGAGACAGCATCAGCCGCCTGGATAAGGATAGCCTCAACACTCTCTGCCTTTACATCCTCGTGGTGGGCCATAACAGCATTTATAAGTATTGGGCTCTCTCCTGCCTGCTTTAAGATATCACCGGCTATCTCTATATGCGAACCCTCTACTTGCGAATCAACGGCTTTTCCAATGTCATGAAGGAGTGCGGCTTTCTTTACTAAGTGGAGATTCTTTAGTCTAAGCTCAGAGGCCATCACCTGAGCAATATGAGCCACCTCAATGCTATGTCGTAAAACATTTTGTCCATAGCTTGTCCTAAATTTGAGTCTTCCCAATAGCTCCATCTCCCTTTGGGTAAGATCATGGATGCCAAGACCAAGCACTGCCTCTTTGGCTGCCTCCTGCATCTCCTTTTCCACATCAGCATTAGCTCTATTAACTACCTCTTCTATTCTGCCAGGATGTATCCTGCCATCGGTAATTAGTCTGCCTAAAGCAATTCTGGCTATCTCTCTTCTTACTGGGTCATATCCAGAGAGGGTTACTGCCTCTGGGGTATCATCAACTATCAGCTCAATCCCTGTTGCTTCTTCAAATGCCCTGATATTCCTGCCTTCCCTTCCAATCACCCTTCCCTTCATATCCTCAGATGGTAGAGGGACTACAGAGACTGTGCTTTCTGTAACATATTCTGTGGCACATCTCGTCACAGCTTGAGCCACTATCTCCTTTGCCTTTTTCTCTCCTTCCTCAACAGCAGAATCCTCTATCTTCTTGACAATCTTTGCCGCCTCATGCTTTGCCTCCCGTTCAACCTCACCAATAAACATCTTCTTTATCTCATCTTTGCTTATCCCAGCAAGCTCTTCAAGCCTTTCAATCTCTTTTTTCTTAATATCCACGAGCTCTTCCTGTCTTTTTTTGATTTGATCTTCCGCCCTCCTTAATCCTTCTTCTTGCTTTCTTATACCATCCTGCCTTCTATCAGTATCTTGCTCCCTTTTCTTTAGCCTTTCCTCTTGCTTCTTCAAATTTTCTTGCCAGCGCTTGTTCTCCTTCTGCATCCTCTCGCGATCAATGGCAAGAATCTCTTTTGCCTCTAAAACCTTTTTCTCTTTCAGATTCTCTGCCTCTTTTTGGGCAGAGGCAATAATCTCTTCTACTTTAATCTCCATGTCCTTTTTTAAGGCTTTATCAACCTTTCTCTTTCCGAAATATCCAAGTAGAATTCCTATTATAAGGCTGAATATACCTATACCTACTAAGAGTAATACTCCTACTTCCATTTGAAACCTCCTTTATAAGTTAATAGTGTGTAGTGTTACAGTGTATAGTCATAAGGATAAAACTAACTTTTAACTATACACTAATAACTATACACCTATGCTTGGGCAAACAGATTTTAGGCAGGGTAAATCACGATAGGTTTTTACTGTGGAATTTTTAAGTCCTGTGGTAAAGAATATATCGTAAGGATCTTATCTTTTTCCTTCCTAAATATTGTTTGCATATTATATATAATAACTTTAATTTTTAGATAAGTCAAGGATTTATTCTGTGAAAGATAGTAACACTTTACTCATTTTTGCTGTACAATAACAACAAATATCTTGACAGTTTATTTCTTTGGTTACTAAACTTATACAAAATAAATGGCCGAGGTGGCGGAATTGGTAGACGCAGCGGACTTAAAATCCGCTGAGGTTTTCCTCGTGTCGGTTCGACTCCGACCCCCGGCAGAAAAAAAGAGCAAATAGTATTGAGCGGGGTGGAGCAGTGGTAGCTCGACAGGCTCATAACCTGTAGGTCGCAGGTTCAAATCCTGCCCCCGCACCCTTTTTTGTAACATTAAAATTTTGCTACTACGATTCACCCCTTGATCCATCTACATCTTATCTTAAAAGCTATTTTCTTATCTTATGGAAGAAAAAGTAACCACAAAAGCAGAGTTAATAAGGCTATTCTTTTTATATTCAGCCATCTCCATTCCTGTGGTGAATAGTAAGAAGGAGATTGCTGGTTTCATTTCAAGGCAGGATATAATCGCTTCCTCTGGGGTGATGGAGGATTTGAATATTGGGATACAAAGGGTGATTGAGCACCACTTAAATACTGTTGACCGAGAGAATATAAACTCACTTAACCTTCTTCTGCAAAACTTTAGCCGAACAAAAAAGATTCCAGTCATAGACCAAAAGGGTAAGGTGGTTGATACTTGGCAGAGGGGACAGCTTATATCTGCTTGGGAGGGAGAGATCAAGACAAAATACACTGACTTATTTGATAAACTTTTAGTTGGTGTAGTCGTTGTTGATGCCTCTGGAAAGATAAATTATCTCAATCCAGCGGCAGTTTCTATGGCGATTGAAAAAGGAAGAAAGAAAGGAAGAAATCTCTCTGATGTGTTTCCTATAAATTTAGAGTTAGAACCTATCTTGAATAAGAAAATAGGCAGTCTAATATTTGATGCCGCACCTATGGTGGATGGCACCATATATATTATCAGAAAGGCTGAATGAAGATATACTGAGAATATTTGTAAACTTAATAGAATGAAACTCTACACCTTAACCTGCCATCAGGCTATAGAGCTTATAAAGAAAGGAGAGATAAAGGCAGAAGAGCTTGTCCTTTCTGTCATTTCCATGATTGAAGAGAAAGATGGAAAGATAAATGCCTATATCACCAGAACCTTTGACTCTGCATTAGAAGAGGCAAAAAGGATTGATGGGCTTTCAGAAAAGCCAAGCCTTGCTGGCATCCCTATTGCCATAAAGGACAACATCTGCACAAAAGGAATCTTGACCACCTGCGGCTCAAAGATATTGACTGGTTTTATCCCGCCTTATGACGCCACTGTCATTTCTAAGCTAAAAGATGCTGGTGCCATTATTATTGGCAAGACGAATATGGATGAGTTTGCTATGGGTTCATCCTGCGAAACCTCTGCCTTTGGCCCGACCAGAAATCCACATAATTTAGACTATGTGCCAGGAGGAACGAGTGGTGGCTCTGCTGCTGCTGTAGCCGCCAATGAAACAATTTTATCCTTAGGTTCTGATACCGGTGGTTCAATACGCCAGCCTGCTTCATTTTGTGGGATTGTGGGTTTAAAACCCACTTATGGACGGGTATCGAGATATGGTCTTATCGCTCACGCCTCTTCTTTTGATCAAATTGGACCCTTAACCAAAGATGTCACTGATGCGGCATTATTGATGAAGATAATCAGTGGTTATGATCCGGCAGATTCTACCTCTATAAAGATTGATGTTCCAGATTACCTAAAATTTTTAGAAGAAGACTTAAAAGATATTAAGATCGGAATCCCAAAAGAATATTTTGCCAAAGGAATCAATCCAGAAGTAAAATCTGTTGTTCTTCAGGCTGTTGATCTTATTTCAAAAATTGGCGCCCAATGCGAGGATGTTTCAATGCCCCATACTGAATATGCAATCCCTTGTTATTATATTTTGGTTGCATCTGAGGCCAGCTCCAATCTGGCCAGATACGACGGTGTGCAATATGGATATAGAGCAGAAGTCAGAAGTCAGAAGTCAGAAGTCAGATTATTGGATATGTACAGGAAGACTCGGAGTGAAGGTTTTGGTGATGAGGTGAAAAGGCGAATAATGCTTGGCACCTATGCCCTTTCTGCCGGCTATTATGATGCCTATTATCTTAAGGCCCAAAAGGTGCGAACATTGATAAAACAGGATTTTGATAAAGCCTTTGAAAAATATGATGCCTTAATAACCCCTGTCTCTCCATTTCCAGCCTTTAAGATTGGAGAAAAGATGGATGATCCCTTACAAATGTATTTGGCAGATATTTATACCGTTACTATTAACCTTACAGGTGTGCCTGCCATAAGCATTTCCTGCGGCCTTTCAAAAGAGGGCATCCCAATCGGACTCCAGATAATTTGCAAGCCATTTGATGAACAAATGCTTTTTAAGATTGCCTTTACATTGGAGAAATATCTTGACAGAGTAAAAAAAGAGTTGTATAATAATAAGGCATTAACATTAGAAAGAGAAATTTGATAACTTAATGCATAGGATTTTGAAAATTGTTAGGCTCTCAGAAAAGACATTCTATGTCAAATGAAAAATAACCATTAAGTTGTCAAAGAACAAAAA